>DASUCX010000228.1:0-10522 GCA_036275855.1 Rhabdochlamydiaceae bacterium | reverse complement strand
GACCACCGATAAAATTGCCCCAGCTCTTATCCGATTCTGTTTAGCCCAGTGCTTGAGCTCTTCTATGAAATCTTGTCCTGGTCTTAGCCGAAATACATGAGCAGTTATTTTTGAAGAAAATGAGTGAGTAGGCAGAAACATTTTTTCATTTACCATGTTAACATCCATTTCTCGAAAGGGTATACTGGAATAGAGTGCGGAAAAAGCAAGAGCGAAGAAAACCAGCGACATAAACATGTCCATCTCTTCTGGTAAAACAGATTGATTTTAAAAGTTTTCCTCTAAAAAAAGCAAGCTCCGATGAACTGGTTCTGAATGGGGTATACACCCTTCTGAATGCGTTTCTCCACCTCCAATAGAGTCGGGAAAATCTCGGCTCTTTTCTATATACAGAGACTGGCCTGAAAATGTGCATTTTGGCTGCGTCAAAGCCTCGCGGCTCCGCGATCGTAAAGCTATCTGTATTTCATTAATACAGCGCGCTTTCCGATCGTTGAACCGCGGGTTTTTGGCGCGCTTCAAAAGCCAATTTTTCATCTTTCTTGGGTATATAAGATTCCACCAACTACATCTTTGTACTGGACAATTTTTAAACCCAATGCCGCAGCCGGCCCTTAGAAGATGTTTTAACAAAACTTCTTTGTTAAACACCCTCTTAGCTTCAAAAATTGTCCAGTACAGAGCAACTACATATATAATTTTTTAAACAACTTTCATGTTTTTTATTTATCCTTTAGCTTTAAAATCATTTTAATTAAAATGTCTGATTCAATCTAGATAGATCAATGACAGCGGTTCCCTCCACCACCAAGCTATCGCTTCTTAATTGGAAGACGTTCCCTCCCTCACTTTCTTCCTCCTCATCCTCTATTGCCCCCTTCCCCCTAACCTTAACAACTTTTCCCAACCTAGAAAAGCAATTAGACGAGTCAATACAGCCACAGAAGGCGATGGTTCATAGGGTCTGTGTGAACCTACTTGCCGATGGGCTAAGCACAGGAAAACAGCTGGATGGGATGCAGCCCCTCCAAAACTTTCAGACATGGGAGTGGGCGTTAGAGCAGCTCTTACAGAGCAACTTCCCTATCAACAAAGAGAAGGTAAAACAGATTCTTACAAAGATCAAGCAGTTTGTCTCGCAGTGTAAACAGCAGAAAAAACTCTACAATAAGTTTTCAGAAGCTGAATTCATAGAAATGGTCAAGGCCCATGCAAACCAGATAGAAGACCTGAAAAACGGCGAATCTTATGCTCTTTATGGAGGATGGGGGAATATTGCGGGAGGCACGGGACACGCCTTAATTTATGAATTTTTTCGAATAGATGACCGCACCTTTGATGTGCACTTATATACGTCAACAGGCTACGCCTTAGCAGCTAATGTTTTGCACTATAATAAACAGCTCCTCCATCCCGTGGTGGCATGGAAAGATGTTGCGCGAGATTATCTTTTAGCAAAATCGCATCCAGATCTTCCTCCTATCTTTTTGCAGCAGCTAATCGAGCTAGATTGGTGCATTAGCAACTACGACAAAAACGCAGTGATCGATCAAAAAGATATCTTAGATGCCTTTGATTACTTAGAGCCCTTTTTGCAGCCCCACTCTGAAAATTTTGGAGTAGAGACAGAACAAGTTGGAGGGTCATGTCTTCCCTCAGTAACGAAGACATGGATGCGTTTTCTTTTCAATTCTGTAGAAGAGTACAAAACATTCATTTGTTACGTGAATCTTATTTTAGTCACGGGAGTCCATGGCGAATTAAAGCCTTTCTTAGAAAAAAAAGATGCCAGGGAGACGGAGATACGTACAGACTTCACCTACGCTTGTGAAAAACTCATCACATCCATCGATAAATTAGTGGGTCCAAAATTGATCCCAGACAGTATCGCTTTCGATGCCACAAAACAGCTCGAAGAGTGGATCTCTTCC
This sequence comes from Rhabdochlamydiaceae bacterium, assembly GCA_036275855.1. Classification (GTDB taxonomy): domain Bacteria; phylum Chlamydiota; class Chlamydiia; order Chlamydiales; family Rhabdochlamydiaceae; genus PALSA-1444. The sequence continues at coordinate 8,591 of DASUCX010000228.1, read as the reverse complement.
CTAAAGAAGACTACAGAAGAGGTGAGTAGAGAAAAAAGAAAAGAGATAAATCCCGTCACCCTCGAAAAGCAAGTCACCCGACCTCAAGTCAATCAGAGAGCCAAAGAGCGGTACTGGATCGATCAATGTCAGTTCTGCGATAATTCTGCGCCTCGGAAGAGCTCTTTTCCCCTCTATGTGACTCTCAACACTAATGACATCCTTGCTTTCTTAGGCCAGGCTTTGGAAGCTTACCAAAAAAAGTCTCAAGAACAGAATCTTGCCCACTATAAACAAGCCGCCAACTTAGGTCTCCACCATGCTGTGGACCAGCTACCTATTTCCGAAAGCAGCTCTTCTACCCCTTGGAAAGATCTAAGCATTGATCATCTGCTAGCCTGCTCTGGGCGCCTGCGCATGTTGGCAGTCTCTTACTATAAAAATACGATGGACACAGATCTGGCGCCGCGACGCTTTGCCACCCTTTTTACTCTCTACGCCATCATTGATCAGCTGGCTTGCTTAATTAGCGAAAAAAAGGGAAGGTCTGCAGTAGCCTGCTTTACCTCCTACTCACCTCCCTTTCTGGCCGATAAGCTTAACCAGATTGACTCGCTTACCTTTTCAAGTGCTCACGAGTTTGAACGGATTGAAAAAGCCAAAACTTATTTCAAAAGAAGAGGAGCCTCTTCTCCCATCTTTCAATCAGAAGCCACTACAAAGGTGGTGAAGGACAGTATTCATGAGGCTCCTCAGAATGCCGATCTATGGCAGGCTCTGCTCTCATCGAACCACGAGTTTCAATCGCATGTCGACCAAAAGGCCACACTCGACTTTCGTGACTACACTGACACAGAAATTGAAGACGATTTTCAAAGACAGGAAAAAGATTTAGAAAAATGGTACGAAGAGGACTTGGCGCATAAACGTGCAAAGCCTTCCCCTCAGAAACTTCAAAACCTTCCTCTTCTCACTAAACGCTCCCTCCTCTTAGAGGCCTTTGATTCGGAAACTCCTCTCATGGGTAACACACTGCTTGCCAAGGACTACCAAGAAATTAATGAAGTGCGGTTAGTTGCTTTTCTTACCAACCAGGCGATCCTACATCCGCATCCGCAGTACACTTCATTAAACAGGAATCCCTATCGACATTCAAATCATTATGAAATAAATTGCCAGGTGATTTCTAACTTCTTCCCCATCTCTGGGTATGGCTTTTCAGAAACTGATGCGACCCGCTCTTTTCAAGACGCTTGGGAGGAGTGGCTCTCTTCGAGGCAGTATGTTGAAATCAGTAGACGTAAGTATGAGCCATTTTTCCGGCTCAGTCAAACCAAGCGAAACCGCTCGCAGTGGCAAAGGCAGACAGCAGAGGTTCAATCTCTGGATAAAAAAGATCTGCACCCTCTGCTCCATCAGACGTTGAGGACCCTTTCGGAGTGGAAGCTCACCCCCTATCAGCTCCTCTACGAATGGGGAAAAGATTATGAGATCTTTAAAGACTCTGACATGCAGGCCATTTTTTTGCGCCTCTTTTTTAGATCTCCCATCGGTGCAAAGAGGGTACATTTAGGGTCAGGCGAGCTCATCAAAATGCCAGATCTCTTAGGAAACATTAAAACTTTTGTAGATCAAGGGCTAGCCTATTTCATGCAGCTGAAACAAAAAAGTGGTAATGAGTATACCATCCGAGACATTGAAGGTGTAAAATTCTTATTTGAATTTCTCTACCTATGCCAAAAACATCTAGCAGAGCAGCAACAAAAGCAGCTGCTCTTTTCTCTTGACGCCTCTAAGGAGCTCAACGACTGGATTGACGATACCACCATTTCAAGAACCCCTCGCGCCCTGCTTCGTCTCTATCGCCTCCTGAGCCATTCCCTCACCACTCCCCTTGAACAGCTCAAGGATGGACAGCTGACACAGATCTGTTTGGACTGGACGGTTGTGCATCTCTATTGCAGCGAATATCGACCCCGCCAAATCTCTCCTCTCGTTTTTCAGTGTGCTGAAGACTTCATGGCAAATGTTCTTGCACTACATCGGGAAAAGTTTGAAAAAAATCCCCAACTCTTTTGCCAACCCATTCTAGATGAGGTTGAAGGTCTTCTCAAGGTGAACTGGGCCATCGAAGAAGCCCACCCGATTTATCAGGCTAAAACATCAACAGGGGAAATCTATCGCATTGACTTAAGGCAGGGCGCCGTTTTTACACCGACAGGAAAAGCGTCTCGGGTCCTGACACACCGCTCATGGGAGAGCAGCCCGGACTTTAAACGCATCTTTTGGAAACAATATCCCTTTGAATATACACGGGCTGGAGAAGGGGCTGTCACTTTTATCCATCCGCACGGAGGGCTATTTAGAATCTTACTCGAAAGATACTACAAGCAAAACATCATTCAGCGGATGTGGCAGGGCGAATGGTATCAGTACATTCCCCCCTCTCAAGTGAAGACGCAAAAGCTAGGCCTTGCTGACCTATTTACTCATGACCATCTCCTTTGGGCCCAGGTGAAGGTTGCCGAGGTGCAGGTGGTACAGGTTTCTTCAAGAGGGTCCGCTTCTTCAGGAAACCAACCTCAAGTTTTTCTTAAAACCATGAAGGGAGCAACTATCACGGTAAACGTGGATCTAAAAAAATCGTTACAAGATCAGATAGAGACATTCCAGGAAGCGTTTCCCAACGAACAGACCCTCCGGTTTATCATGGCTGGAGTAGCCTTATCTCTAAATCGGCCTTTGACAGAGATCGGCTTGATGGTGAACTCTACGGTTCATGTAGTCACCCATAACGATTTACCCAATAACGAATACGTTCTGAACTTATCACAAGGCCCCGCCATTGATAAAGACAAAGTAGCAAGCGCGCCTCCTCCCCCCGTTAACCTCCATAGCTGGAAAGGGATCATCACCTCTTTAAAAACGGGCCAACCCGTTTGGGGGATCGATAAAGAGGGAAAGATTGTGGAAGTGGTTGCAGACAACGACTTTATTAAACCCAGTTCCAGTGCCCCGATTTATCAGTTAGAGGCTCCTGACCATGGCCTGGAAAATTTTGAAACTTCCGATTACATTTTCACTGTCTTCAATGATAAAAAAGAGGTCGAAAGAGTTCATCTGCCCCGTTTTCGCTCATGCGACGGCAACCCTCTTGTTTTTGTAAAAAAAGATAAGAAAACTGCTCTTTTATGGAAGGATAATCAGCAGTATCAGCTAGAAGTCACTCCTCAGGGCTTCTTTCACAGCCACAAACAGTATCTCTATTTGACGCCCCAAAACCCACAAGATCCCGCTATCCTTTTAATTCCCGGCGACCGATTCTGCCCCAACACAGAAAAAGGGCCTGTCGAAGAGTGGGGGTCTATCCCCTATTTTGAATACCACATGCATGGCGATCAGATCATTTCTCAATCCACAGAAGGAAAGTTCTATCTCGCCTATCTCTACTATAAAGATGGAGAGTATGAACGCGCCATTGAACAGTTATCTGCAATCGACCCCATTGAGACGATTTCTCCCCTCTCTTTTTACATCCTAGAGAAGATCCAAAAAATGGATCCTTCGGTTGACCATCCTAATGCTGCGATGGTCCCCCTTCATGCGACTCTTCAAAAGATCTTGGCAAAAGAGAAGCAGAGTCTAGAGCCGATCACAGCCCATTTTGGATCTTCCGCACAGGATCTCAAAATACTTTCTTCGACCATTTATCTCGCCCATCGGACACTCCAATCTGCAAGCCACCTGACACAAGGCTGTCAAATGGCTACCCCTCTACAGAAAAACCTCTACCAAAAACTGCTCTCTGAAATCGTCGAAAAAAAATCCCTGTTTACTCAGTTGAAGATTACCTATCCTCAAAGCTTGACTCTCCACCTCGGCTATTGGCTAAACAGCGACCGGACAAAGCCCCAGTTATTGCTAAATCAACGTCAAATTACCTCTCTGAGTGCAGAGTGCATCTATCTTTGCCAGATGCAGTTTGATCTTCCAGAGCCACCCCCCAATCCTTCACAATACCCCCCTTCTTATGAAGCCGCATTTCAAAACCAACAAAAAAAACATCCACGCGAGTGTCAACTTAAAACTCTCTGGCTCACCTATGGAGAAGTTCCCTTCATGGTTAGCCGCTGGCCGATCACAGCAATGTCGCCCAAAGAGAATGGAAAGCTCATGAAAGCAGTATTTGAAGTGGCTCACTCAGGAAATCGTCAAGCACGACTGGCCATGCTGTGGCAATTGAGAAACTGGCGTCTCCACTGGAGAGGGCAAACCAGCGATCTTGCGACATTTGATTTCCTGATTCAATTTCTCATCACCCCCCAAAATTATCCCCACTTTATCGAAGCTTCTGCCTCTGCTAGAGCAAAAGTGCAGTTTCTCGAAAAATTATCTTCGTCCCAGCCCAAGGATAAACGGAATTTTCAAAACACAATCACCCAAGAGTTGCAATCACACGCCAAAAACCTCTCTTCACTTCCTTCCCGTTCCACGCGCTCCTCACCCCCTACCCCACCTCCACTTAAGCGTCCTCCTCCAGAAAAAGAGCCCACTCTTGATGACTTTGGGACGCAACCTCAGCCCTTATTAGACCAGATCCAAGGCAACTATGACCAATTGCGTGTCGACACCCTCAAAAAATGGCGCCAAAACTGCTTTCAACCCGTGGTCTTTCCAGATAAGAAAAAACCTTACCCTAAGTTTCGTTTCACCCTCAAAGAGGGGCTATTATCCAAACAGGGAGAGACCTACAAAGAGCACATTCAAAAAGACATGGATATTCTTACCCAAGATTATGAAGAGGGGGTAAGGCAGCTAGAAAACCAGGAAGAGATCAGCTTAACGAACCAAGACCTTCTATTAGACGAGATCCAAAAAAAGAGTAGTACTTGTACCACCACCCTAGAGCAAAAAAAACAAGAGGCCCATTTTCTCTTGAATCAGTTCAGTCAGACTATACCCTTCTATCAACTATTTCACCGCATTGCACAGGCCGTGACGCAAGTGAAAAAGATCGTGAGTTTAGAGCAAGCACGACAAGCGCTCTTGTCTTTCGATCAAAGAGCCTTCAAACTCCTCAACCCCGATCTCACTGAAAAGCAGATCAGAGAGCTTGCCCAGCTTCTTATCGATATCGAAGATTTAAAGTCATGGAAAGCACAGCTCAAACGCATGGAAGAGTATGTGGTAAAAGCTTCGGTGATTCAAAATCCTCAAGACTGGACCAGGCGAGATCTCTGTCGCCGTTTACTCCTCGAACTCCAAGCCGATTACCATTTTAAGAACCATCCCCCTGAGGACCAGGTGGTCTACCGCATTTCCTGTGGAGGAAAGGAGCTTATTCCATTTAAAAGTCAGGTCGACCTGATCACAGAGATGTTAAAAAATCCGGACGGCTCTGAACTAGAAGATTGTGTCAAACAACTTGTGATGGGAGGGGGAAAGAGCGAGATGGTTGCTCCTCTGATGATGGAGTTTATCGGGCGCTGCCCGGGAAAGGTCGCCTTTTATATCATTCCCGCTTCTCTCTTGAAAACTGTCGCTTATAACCTTTCTCGATCTTTGAAAAAAGCGTTTGGACGAAAACTCGAGATTCTTGTGGTGAAGCGAGAAGAATTAACGCTCTATCGTTTAGAGAAGATTCTCGCCCTCCTCATAGAAGCTAAAAATACCCCTCTTGTCATTATCACGCCCCCCTCAACGTTGCTTATCATGGAGCTTGAATTTAAAAGTCAGGCGCGCAAGCTCAAAAGAGCTCTGCTGGAGATGAAAAAATGCATCGAGGAGTCCCGTACAGCCTCACCCAGTGACCAAAAGCTGCTTGAGTTAAGAATCCCACAACTCAAAAAACAGATCGAAGAACGCAAGCAAAAAGGGGTTCTTCTAGCCAACATTCTACAAATCAAAGGGCACGCTCTGTTCGATGAGGTGGACATGATCTTAGATGCTCGTCTAGAGTACAATTTTCCCGAGGGAGAAAAAGCTCCAGTCCCTATTGAATATAATAACTTAGCCTACACAATTTTCTTTCTTTGCATGCAAGAGGATTGCAAGGTAGACACCCTCCCAGGTCAACCCTCGATGGCTAAAGTTCTTAACTTAAAACCAAAAGACTCTTCTTCGACTGCTTCCGTAGAGAAAAGTGAAATTTTTGAGGTTCGCTATCCACATGCAAAGGTAGTATTAGCAAGAAAACTCATTGCCACCTTTCCCCCCTTCCAGCACAGAGTCCCCGACCATCTCGTCCCAGCATTTGAACGCTACCTCACAGAGCAGATGCCGTCATGGGTTCAAGATTTTGCCGATCAGCAAAACTTTCACTTTCAAGAAAGCGATCTGGAAAAACATAAAGATTGGCAAGCTTTTGGCACGCTTACCCAGCTTCAGTATGACAGCTATTTTCTACACCTTCTTCAAGAGTGGTCTTGCTCCAACAATCCACGTGTAAAAAATGCCCTTCGACTCATCGACCTTACTAAAGAACTCTTAAACGATATTCTCCCCATCACCCTTGGCAAAAATATCAATCGCCACTATGGAGCTGTTCCCAAAGACCCCGGAGGGAAGATGTGCCCCTACAACGGCACCTTCTCACCTGTGATCGAGAGAGAGTTTAGTCTTTTTAAAGAAGAGCTCTGTTACTACTATCAAGGGGCCGGCCTCTCAGTTCCCGAAGAGGCCGTTATCTTACAGCTGACCCGTTTAGCCACTAAAGCAGCTCACTACTACATGAGAAAAAATGGGGAAAGTTTCGCAAGCACAGCTGAATATGAGGAGGTCAAAGAGCTCACAGATGCTTGCCTCCAAGATTTCCAAGATACCGAATCCGCTCGTTGCAAAGAAGCCATGAAGATCGCTTTGAACAAACTTAGGAACCATCCTGAAAAGAGACTGTTGTTGCAAAAAGAGATTGCAGCCGTGCAGGTGAAGATGCAGCCTGAATACTTAAGCGCAAATGGAATCTCTCTTTGCCGCAGAGTACTGCGCCGCTTCGGCATGACGGGAACACCTTGGAATTGGGAAGGGTACTTTCGAAAATTAGCCCTACGGTTCATTGCAGATAGAGGGGCAGAAGGCTCGGTATTCGCGACACTGGTGAGAAATGTGGCTAAGCACCATAGGCATCGAGTGAATCTCACTCGAGGGGTGGGTGCTGCATTAATGCACGTCCTTAGAAACTCCTCTCGTTCTAAAAATATCTATGGCTGGATTGATATCACAGGAGCTCTGCAAGCGTGCCCAGATAGTCGAACTGCAGCTATAGAGATTCTGAAAGCCCTAGAGGAGGGGAAAAAAGAGGGTCTTGTCAACCCAGCCATCGATACTCTGCTCTTTTTCGGTAAGGAAGAAGGGGAGATGCAGCCCAATACATCCTATATATGGCAAATAGGCGCCCCCGATCCAGAAAAGGTGGAAGGAACCTCTCCCCAAGCACTTAAAGCCAAGAGCCTCACCCCCCAGCGGTATTTTACTCTTTATGATGAGCCGCACAAAACAGGAACAGACGTTGTGCAGGTTCCTGAAGCGGTCAATATTGTTTCAATTTCCGATCGCAAAACACCTTTGCGTGACTATTCTCAGGGAAGCATGCGCTTGCGGCAACTGAAAGAGTCCCAGAATATTGAACTCATGATAACCGACGAAATTTCCGAAGAGACCATTGAAGATCTGCTTTTAGTAGCCGCTACAACTCAGTCTGTCAGAAAAATCGAAGATATGCCTCGCTATTTCAAAGGACAGGTCGATGATATTTTCGACTTTTACACAACAGAGCAATTAATCAATTTTTTCCTTAATTCTACTTGGCAAGATGACCCCTTCTTGGAGTTGATGGACAAAGGCGAACCCTATTTTGTCCACACACTGAAAGACACTCTCGGTGAAGCTTCTCAACTTCGATTAAAAAAGGAGGGCGATACCAAACAGGGAATGAAAAACCGTTTAACCCATCTCGCAGAAAATTTTCCTTTTCGCTCTGATGACGTCGACAAGGAAGTCGCTGCCCTACACAAGCACATCGATCAAGCTCCCTTGCCTCCTACCATGAAAACAAAGAACGAAAATATAGGAATGGCAAATGAGGTGGAAGCTGCTATAGAAGCCAATATCAATAACGAACAGGAGCAGCATAAAGCCGTTGAGGTCGATGAAGAGGTAGAAACAGAGCTTCAGCAGTATGAAAATATTCCCGCTTCAGAATATCAACCCGATAGCCCTCTCTCTTACGATCAGTTTGCACAGCTTATTCAACAGCTCTCCTCTCCAAACCCCAAGCTCACCTCTTTAAGCCAGCAGCTTAGAAAGTTTAAATACACCTTCAAAGGTAAGCAGCAACACTATGATAAGCTTTTTTGCGAACCCATTTATGGAACTGAGAGCTACTTTAACAGCTGCAAATTGACCCTACCCGTCTTTCATCGCCTCCAGCATCCTCCTCTCCAAATTCTCGTGATCCAAAAAGAGGGAAAGATGAGATGGCTCTTATTATCAGAACACGAAAGCAACAGTGTGAAAAAACAGCTCGAAAAGCATCCTAATCAATTCAAAGAGGTTTGGCTCATCCAACCCGATGCCACCCCTCTATCAACGGCAGATATCCCCTTCCCCTCAGA
>DASUCX010000227.1:0-4348 GCA_036275855.1 Rhabdochlamydiaceae bacterium | reverse complement strand
CTGGTGACAAAACCAACGGAAAAAGTTTCTGACGAAGGGAAAGGAACTAAGATTGTTTCTTTAAACGTTTTTTGGTCGGTCGAGAGCATGGCTTTTGTCAGATCTTTCGTCAACCGGTAGATGGAGCCGACAACGGGGATCTTGAAAATTGTTTCATTCGTGAATTTGAGGGCTGCTTTGAAGAAAAACTTCCGGGCAAGGTATCCCAACGCAATGATGAAAAAGAAGGTTAAAATCAGCGCTGCGATACGGCTTAAGAATGTCACAACGGTTTCATGGTGAAGTTGGTTTAAGCCTTGCGCCGCTTCAAACCGGAGTGTGAGTTTTTCTAGAATATTGAACAAAGGGTTTGTGAAAAGATCGAACAGATAGTGGACAATCCACACCGTTAAGCCAAAAGGAAGGAGAATGACCAACCCAGTCGTGAAATATTTTCTCATTCGAGGGTCCTCTCTTGTGGAACAATAGAACCGCACGAGATAATGTATTTGATGGCGTCTTCGGGTTTCATATCGAGATAAATCAGGTCTGCTTGTTTAAAGAGAAGTAAAAAGCCGCTGGTGGGGTTTGGCGTTGTGGGAACCAGCACAGAAACGAGGTTCTCACCCGAAGAGGTGTTGCAAATGGTCGGAGCTTCGCCAGAGATTAGTCCAAGAGCAAAGATGTCTTTCCGAGGAAAAGGCACCAGCACGACTTGCTTGAAAGCGGTCGCGTCCTTATGAAAAAGGGTCTTGATGATCTCTTTGGTTGTCTTATACACAGTGCTGACGACAGGAATGCGGTGTAAAAGACGGTCGCCGATATTGAGAAGGCTCCGAATGACATACCAGCGGGTCAGCATCCCAAGTAAGATGATCACGAAAAAGAGCATGACCAAGATCAAGAGCTTGCTGAGATAAAGAACGGCTTGTTCATGCGACAGGAATAAGAAGCCTTGATTGGCGAAATTTGTATTTTGCAAAAACGAGGTAACGCCTTTGACAAACGGCCCTGTAAAAAAATTAATAAGAGATCCGACGACAGCAATGGTAATCGCAATCGGAAGCAAGATCACAAGGCCGGTCAGAAAGTGTTTTCTCACAGCCTATTTGTACCTTAAGTCTAGAGGAAGATGCAAGGGAAATTGCAGTTGAACGTATCCTGATAAATTTCTAAAATCTATGATTAAGCGATATCATAGGGAGATTGGAAGCATCATATGTCTACATCGAATTTCAATTTAAGAGGAATTCCCGAAGAAGTCATGGCGCTATTGAAACAAGAAGCAAAAAGACTGCATATAAGTGTGAACGTTCTGATTTTGAAAATGATCGAGAAAGAATTTGGATTTTCACCCAAAAAAACAACCTATCATGATTTAGATCATCTTGCTGGTACATGGTCTGCAGCGGAAGAAAAAAGCTTTGAAGAGAGTATCAAGCGTTTAGAAAAAGTTGATAAGGGGTTATGGTTATGAGACTAATGTTTAATGCATCACTTTCGTTTGGGCCGGCTGAGAAGAGAGGCATCTCGTGCTTTTTCAATCCAGTGAGGGAGAAGTTTGGGATTGTGCAGGATTTTTTCTGGCAATGTTAGATATGGCATAACGATCGGTCGATTTTTTCCATCATAAACGAAAGGTTCTGAACCATAAGGCTCATAATCTTTTTCATTAATGGCACCAATGCGAAAATAGAGCGTTTCTCCAACAAGGATAGCAAAGATAACCTTATCGTGATAAAACCCGTAGCCTCCAAACATCGCTCGCCCGGTGATGGGCCCATGCGGTTTCATTAAATTTAAAACCATTTCGAACCGTTTTTTCATTGAGGTGAGTTTCGTCGATTTCTCAGATATTTTTCAAGATGTTCAAGCCTTCTTTTGGTGATGTACGAAATTCCTGCCTATTGTAAAGTGCTTGGGCAAGTTTTTAACCAGGAGTCTCTATGTCTACAGCTACTACGCCAGTGACCTTTGCTAAGGTCCCCGTACCTTCGTACTTTCTACATACCAAAAGATCACTTCCTGAGAGAATCAGTACCGTTGCAGGGGAACGACTAGTGCCTTCTTTATCTCGTGATTCAGACAAAACAGTAAAGTTAGTTGGTGAACAACCTCCAAGGTATGATCTTCTGTTTAATTTAGTTAAAGCTTATGAATTCCTCGAGACAGAAGAAAACGAGAAAGCAGAGATGATTTTTCGCGAGATCCTTAATCGGCAGGAGTTGGTTGATCTCGGCAAAGACTCCTTGCTTGCAACACATTGCCTATTGGGAATTACTTATGCAACCAGTGATTCAGAGACTACAATGAAGTCAGAGTCTATAGTCCAAGCAATGCGGGCCCTTACCGCTGTTAAGGATAATACCGCCAACTGGAATGGCTTGGATGATGGACAAAAGTCAAAAGCCTTTTTGGAGCTCAGAACGTGTTATAGACTCCTGTTGCCGCTCTTTGATCCGTTGTACAATCAAAAAGACATATCAGAGATTAATTTCCAAATAACGCAGTGTACGAAACAGATCCTTCCGATAGACCTTTTTAATGATAGGGTCAGAGAAGCTGACCGTTGTGTTCAGAGACTGGAACCTAGCAACGCAAGACGATTATACAAGCAAGCTCTTCAGATGGAAGTGGGTTCCGATGTAGTTAGTTCACTCGGTGCTATCTCTTGCAAGTTAAGGTATGCCAGCACCTTAAGCGATAACTCTTCAGAGCGAGTCGACTTTCTTAGACAGGTGGAAACTAAGCTGAATGACCTTTTTTCTATTAGGGATACATGCCACAAATAAATGGTAACGCAATTTTTAGAATCCTTAGTCGATTTATTCATAGAACTGCTGACTTTGCTACCCGAAGATCATAAAGGTCGAGATGAGATTCAAAGAAACCTCGAAACTTGCGAGTCTGAGTATTCAAAAGTAGCCATCTCTACCGGGAAAAGAAAGGTGTCGACAGGAGTCCCCGTCAGCTTAAAAATTGCTATAGTCTTTTTAAGATGCATGATTCTGTTTTTAGCTTGTATCGGCGCGTACACACTCGTGAAGTACGGTAGATCTGTCTATAACAACCGCTAATCATTCACATCGACCGCTTGTTCTAAGAGCAAGCGGTCTTTTTCAATGTTCAAATCAGATATTGACAGGCTATGGAACGGAATTCTAGAATGCTTCAAATTTTAGAAACTTCTTATATCTGGGTGATATATGTTAGTTGGTTCTCTTGTTAATCACTTGATTCATCCTTTGACGTATATGACCTCGCAAGGCGAAGTCAAACATTTGTCAACCAAGGATATCTCGCATGTGGTGCAATTGATATTATCCGGACTGGTCATCGCCATCGTTGAAGCAGTGTGTTCTTCCAGGTCGCTTAAATCGAGTTGTATTTCGGTCGTGATCATCATTGTCGCTGCATTTTATCATGGAGCCGCTGCGATGAAAATAGCACATAGATGTGCAGAGCTAGAAATCAAGTCGCCAATCATCAGGGAGGCTGGTCTTTCAACGCAGGGGCCTACTCAAGAGCTTCATCAAGACTCAAAATCGGTAACAAGTACCGCAGTTCAACAATCTGACCAAGTCGGCAATGGTGTTTTGCCAAGGGACGACTCATCGTCGACTTCCTCAACTCCTGCATCAAGCACAAATGGAAGCTCGACAACTCCTGCACCAACACTGACTACTACGGCAGCGCCACAACAGGTTACTGCGCAGAGAAGACCATATAAAGAACTCGCGCCGTCAGAGGATGAAGCTTCGACAATTTATAACATGATTTTTACTATTGGCAGTTTGGATACGCATTTGCTTTATCCCAAAAAAAATCAATTAATAGAATGGGGCAAGAGCATCGCTCATGTTCATCCTTTAAAATTCTTAGAAGCGGTTTTGAAGGATGCAGTTCTCAAGCAGGCAATGCGCGATATCAAAAATGGCTTCCTTGGCCTTAAATGGAAGGGATTTCTGCAAGGCGAGGGAGAGTCTCTTGGTTTTATTTTTAAATGCAAACGCGAGGATGATGCAGGAGACTTTGCCCCTTATCTTTCTGACTTTTGCACAGCAGTCGGGGTCGAATTCAAAAAAGTTGATCCTTTTGTTAAAGCTAAGAATTGGGAAAAGTTCATTAGTTTCTTAATTCAAAATTAAGAATAGTAATAGTGAAGCTCTTCGTTCTTTTTTGGGCCGATCACGCGCCATTTTAGGCGGAGGCAGTTTTGAGCCCAGAGGATTTGGCCGAGATAAGTGTCGCCGGCGCAGAGATGGGAATCTTTTGAAGAAAGAGAGTGAAGTCCCGACGGTTGCAGATGGAAGAGGAAGACCGGATTGTCAATGCCTTGGCGGAGGTGTTCTAACGAGATGATGCCGAC
>DASUCX010000226.1:0-6050 GCA_036275855.1 Rhabdochlamydiaceae bacterium | reverse complement strand
GTTTAGTTTTTTTATTATGATGGATGGGCTTATAATGCTTCCATATGAAACGCGTCGCACCTACTCACACAAAAGTTTATCAAGCACCGACAATTGAGCTACAATGTAACTGGCTTATTCCGGAGATTGCCATAAACATCTTGCAACATCTTTACTATAGAGACATTGCAAGTTTTAGCTGTAGCTGTAAGCAGACCTACCACCTTATCGAGCAGGAAAACTTCTGGCCTAAGTTAGTCGATGCCGTTTTTTCATCTAACGAGGCTCCTGAAAAATTGAATCCTAGAAGAAAGCTTAAAATCTATTCCAACCTGATCCAAAACCGCTGTAGCAAAAAATCCATTAAGGTTAAACATTGTGACTCGGTGATAAGACGTATCGTTTGCCAAAATCATCTGGTGTTTTCGTATATGCCAGTCACTCTTACGGGATCTGTAACAACGCTTAGATTCAAAATGATTGATTTAAAAGAATTAAAAATGATAGAGAATCATTCTATCGAAAGATGTGCGTGGGAAATGACTGCATGTCAAGATCAGCTCGTATTGGGCTCTGTCAATGGACAACTTGACATCACTTCGAATCTCAAAGAATTTGGTGCTGACAAATCTTATCGCCACTGTCGAGAATGGGCACGTCTTGCTTGCGACCCCGAAAGTAAAATTGTCGCTGCGGTAGATAAAGTGGGCACGATTCTGGTATGGAAGATCAAAGATGAACCCGCCCCTTCCCAAATTTTTTCAATTCCAACCAATACAATTAACGATCTTTCTGTGGGTCAAGATGTTGTTGTTGCGAGAAGTGGTTCTTATATTTTCTCCTTGCATTATATGTCAGAAAAGCTTGTCAGTAAGACGATTGTGCTTCCAGATGTGTCCCATGCTGCTGTCTATCAAGGCCAACTCGTGACAAGCCATAATGAGTTAAGCAAAAAGGGTGTCAAGTCTCCCGTCGTCAAAATATGGGATGCCAAGACGATAGAATTAAAGGAAACCATTAATCTTGCGCAGCTTTCTTGGGAGGTTAATCCAGAGAACGGTACGGATTGTTGGATCCAGTGCAATTGGACCAAGCCGTGTATGGAAGGAGTGTTCGTTTCCGAGGTAGTAATTAGAGACGTAGACAAACCGTGTATCATCGTATGGAATTTAAAAACAAAGAAGGGCTCCATCTTAAAAGATGTCGATCCAATAGAAATCGAGGACTTTTTTCTTATTCACGATGGTCTATTCATTACCATGAATTATGACCATACCGTAAAACATGACGGTCATCGTATTTTTAAATTTTTCGACTTTTCTAATGTCGAAGAGACTGCGAAATAACTATTGCTGCTTTTATCTTTACAGGGGTAGAATTCACTGATCTATGGAATACACAATCCCCAAGGGAGTCTTTGACATTTTACCCAAAGAACCCAAACCTGAAGATGCCTGGCGTGTATCCGATCATTGGCAGTACGCTGAAGCTATCATGCGCCGGTGTGCAGCCGATTACGGTTTCAAAGAAATTAGGACTCCTCTTTTTGAAAGGACCGAGCTTTTTGTCCGCGGCGTTGGGGAAAGCTCCGATATCGTGACCAAAGAGATGTACACTTTCCTCGATAAGGGAGAAAGGTCGATGACGCTCCGTCCAGAGGGAACCGCTTCCGTCATGCGAGCTTTCGTCGAAAAACACCTCGATCAAAACCCCGGCCTTCATAAATTCTTCTACATCGGCCCGATGTTCCGCTACGAGCGGCCGCAATCGGGAAGATACCGACAGCACCATCAATTTGGAGCCGAAGCGATCGGCGTTGGCAAACCCGAACAAGATGTTGAACTGATCGACCTGCTGTGCGAAACCTACCGCAGGCTTGGCCTCAAGGGCCTCAAAGTGATGATCAATTCCGTCGGAGATGAAGCGTCTCGGATCCCGTATCGCGAAGCACTGAAAAAACACCTCAAACCGCACTTTGAAAAACTCTCGGCCGACAGCCAAATCCGCTTCACGAAAAATATCTTGAGAATCTTAGACTCCAAAGACGAAAGCGATCAAATTTTACTAACAAAAGCTCCCTCCATTTTGGAATTTCTTTCCGATGAAGCAAGAGCGCATTTTGAAAAGGTCAAAAGGCTCTTAGAAATCGAGAAAATCCCTTACGTCGTCAATCACAAGTTAGTGCGCGGACTCGACTACTACAACAAAACTGTTTTCGAAGTCATCTCGGAATCGCTCGGCGCACCCAATATCCTAGGTGCCGGCGGGACTCTCGGTGCCGGCGGGCGGTACGACGGCTTGATTCATTCTCTAGGAGGCCCGGATCTTCCATCCGTCGGTTTTGCGACCGGCATTGAGAGGCTTCTGCAAACGATGTTTGCTCAACAAGTCAACTTTCCCGCTCCGCCAAGACCTGTCATCTTCTTGATTCCGATGGGAGAGGCCGCCTCGGAAGCCTGTTTTGCTCTTCTGTGCCGACTCAGACACCAAGGCATCGCTGCCGAGATGGACCTGTCCGGCAAAAAAATCCAACACGGCCTGCAACTTGCGGGCTCTGAAAATGCTCGCTACTCCATTGTCGTTGGAGACCGAGAAATGGAGACAGGAGAAGTTGAAATCAAAGAAATGGCCACACGCACAAGCCAAAAAATTGTTCTTTCCAAACTGGAAAATTTCTTACAAGGGAAGATATGAAATTCGATTACCGCCGCACTCACACCTGTGGGGATCTCAATCTATCGTTCGTTGGAAAACGGGTGACGCTGTCTGGTTGGGTTCACCGCCGCCGCGACCTGGGCGGATTGATCTTCATCGATCTCAGAGATCGATTCGGACTGACGCAGCTCATCTTTGACCCCAACAAAAACCAGGACCTGCATACGAAAGCTTCAAAACTCCGCGCAGAGTGGGTGATTTCGATCCGCGGCGCTGTCTCGCCTAGAGGAACGGCTAATGAGCGGCTCGCAACGGGTGAAATCGAAATCCAAGTCGATGAACTCGAAATTTTGTCTCCTGCAAAAACCCCTCCGTTTTCAATTAGCGACGATCTCACAGATGTCAATGAAGAGATCCGCTTAAAATACCGCTACCTTGACATCCGTAGAGGAGAGATTGCTAAAAATCTCGCCACGCGGCATCTTGCGATGCACCATACCCGGAATTATCTGCATGAACACGGCTTTTTAGAAATCACCACTCCCATTCTGGTCAAGTCGATCCCTGAAACAGGAGCCCGCGACTATCTCGTGCCTTCCCGCATCTACCCGGGCAACTTCTACGGCCTTCCTCAATCTCCGCAGATTTTCAAACAGCTGCTGATGGTCTCTTGCATGGACAAGTACTTTCAAATCGCCCAATGCTTCCGTGATGAAAATCTCCGTGCCGATAGACAGCCTGAATTTACCCAGATCGATTTAGAGATGAGTTTTGGCATTCCCGATGACCTCCAGAGACTCATGGAAGGACTCATCGTCAGGCTGTTCAAAGAATGCCGCGGCATTGATCTCCCGACGCCATTCCCCTACATGTCACATAAAGACTGTATCGAATACTACGGAACAGACCGGCCCGATCTACGGTTTGGAATGCCGCTTATCCGCCTTGATGATATCGTCAAACAATCGACATCGAAAATCTTCTTAGAGCCTCTTGCCGTCGGCGGCTGCGCAAAGGCTCTTTTAGTCAAAGCAGGTGCTACCTTCTCGCGCCGGGAAATCGATCAATATACGCAGTTTGCTCAGCAATTTGGCCTCGGAGGCCTGGCTTGGATCAAACGGCAAGACGACGGCGTTTCTTCTAGTGTTGCGAAGTTTTTCACAGAAGAACTGATGCAGGAGATCTTCTCAAGGACAGAGCTCGAAAAAGGCGACCTTCTTCTCATCGCTGCAGGAACCGAAGATGCCGTCAATCAAGGTCTCGACCATTTACGACGGCATATTGCCAAAGAACGAAAGCTCATTCCCGAAGGGCAACTCAATTTCCTCTGGGTTGTCGATTTCCCGTTGCTGCGCTGGAATGCCGAAGAGAAACGAATGGAAAGCGAGCACCACCCTTTCACCTCGCCGAATCCCGAAGATCTCCATCTTTTAGATTCCGATCCACTCAAAGTCCGGGCGCTAGCCTATGACCTCGTCCTCAATGGTTATGAACTCGGCGGAGGATCTCAGCGGATACACAATGGCGAGCTTCAAGAAAAGATGTTTAATATTTTAAATTTGACCCCTCAAGAAATCGAGGAAAAATTTGGATTTTTTGTCGAAGCTCTCAAGTACGGCACACCGCCTCACCTCGGGCTAGCTTTTGGCCTCGACCGGATTGTGATGCTCCTGACTGGCACAGAAAATATCCGAGACGTCATCGCCTTCCCTAAGACACAGAAAGGCAGCGACTTGATGATGCAAACACCGTCTCCTGCAACCAAAAAGCAATTAACAGAGCTGAAAATCCAAGCTCATCCCGTAGAAATCTCTTGGCTATAATTAATAGAGCCGATAATTTAATGTATAACTTATGAATAGAACTATTATTGCAATATTGTGCTTACTTTCTCCTTTAGCTTTCGCTGAAGAGACCGTTGTACCTCCTGTTGCGGAGCAAGCAGTTGCAGAGGCCGAAACTCCTACCCTAGATAACCCGGAATTTCCAGAGGCTAGCACCGCTCAAAAAGTTTTAGAAGCTTCGGAAGCTTTCGGCGTTCTCATGGCAAAAAGCATCCAAACGTTTGGCATCAACTATGATACTGATAAAGTTGTCCAAGGCTTCAAAGATGCTCTCCAAGGCAAAGAGAAACTTAAATCCGATGTAGAATGCACTGAGATCATCTTGCATGCGCAACAAGCCGTCTTCAAAGAACTGGCTGCCGCGAACCTCAAGAGAACCGAAGCCTTTCTAGATCAAAACAAGTCTGCTGAAGGAATCAAAGAACTCGAAGCGAATAAACTCCAATACAAAGTTGAAAAAGAAGGCACAGGAGCTGTCGTCGATGAAAATAGCACGCCGATCATCCGGTATACTGCCAAATTCTTAGATGACCCTGTTGAAATGTCTGCAAAAGATGAAAGCCGCTTCAACTTAAGGGAAGATGAGTTCAGCATTGCCGGCTTTAAAAAAGCCCTGATAGGGATGAAAGAAGGGGAAAAACGGACCGTCTACATCCACCCTGACCTAGCCTTCAAAAATAAAGAATACAATCGCCATACCAACAGCTTGCTCACCTACGAAATCGAAGTTGTCAAAGCAGACGCCCCTGCCGAGCAGCCGATTGATACACCGCCGAATACACCAAAGATCAATCCCGAAGTTGCTTCTCCTTTTGACAACGCGAAAATTGTCCGTTGAAAGTTGTCTTATTCCAACCCCAGATCCCACAAAATGCGGGCAATATTGTCCGCACCTGTGCTGTCACAGGCTCTAGCCTCATCTTAGTCCGCCCACTCGGTTTTAAAACCACCGACAGGTGGTTAAAACGCGCCGGTCTTGACTATTGGGAAGGCGTCGATGTCTCTTTTCTCGACGACCTCGAAAGCTACCTCGACGGTTTGCAAGTTCCATTTTACTTTTTTTCATCAAAAGCGACAAAATATCACACAACGGTTAACTATGGTAAGGACGCCCACTTGATTTTCGGGTCTGAGACCACAGGTCTTCCTCCCCACTATCATCAAAAATGGGCTGATCAATTTTGTAAAATCCCGATGAAGGAGAGCGTCCGGTGCCTCAATTTGTCCAACTCCGTCGCGATCGGCCTCTATGAGGCATGGAGGCAGCTACAATTTAGTTATTAACCCACCGGTCAAAAATGAGACAAATTGCTGGGCTAGCGACTTTGCCATATCAATCTTCTTCGTCGCTCATAGTTTTACTATGAGCTCCTCATTCAGACCGCTTCGCTTTGATCTGGCTTTGTCTCGCTGGCGCACTTTGTCTCATTTTTGACTGGCGGGTTAATAGACATCTACTTAGATGTAATAGATATATACTGTGGGGCGGTGAATTTTTTCATTTTGACCTGCGTGAAAGCTCCCGCGGTTCGTCTATCAAAAAGGAGGCCGTATTAATAATACTGCCCTCTT
>DASUCX010000225.1:0-6706 GCA_036275855.1 Rhabdochlamydiaceae bacterium | reverse complement strand
CCTCCTATACCTCCAAGTATGACCTATCCACGGTCGTCTGTTCCCTTTAACCCAAGCAGTCGTCCCATGACGTTTGATCCAAAGATTCCAGGACTGCCGACCAACCCGTATCTTACCATGCCCGGATCGTCTTACCCAGGCTCATTAGCCGGAGCTCCTTTTGCGCCAGGATCTGGTCAATTGCCTATCCCTTCCTCCCTATCAAGACCATCCTCCGGAAATCCCGCTTCTACAGCCCCTTCGTCCAGCCCTCTCACTCGATCTTTTACTCTCCCTAGTTCTTCTTCCGCTATTCCCCCGTCAATGTCCTCTTCTCACACTCCCTTTAACCCAAGCAATTGTCCCATGACGTTTGATCCAAAGATTCCAGGACTGCCGACCAACCCGTATCTTACCATGCCCGGATCGCCTTATCCAACTCCAGGCTCTTTTGCGCCAGGATCCAGTCAACTTTCTATCCCTTCCTCCCTAGCAAGACCATTCTCCGGAAATCCTACCTCTTCAGTTACTTCGACTAGCCCTCTACCTCCATTTTTTACTCCCTCTAGTTCTTCTTCCAGCATTCTCTCGTCATGGAGGTCTTACAAACCCCCCAGAATTCTCGGCATTTCCCACTTCAACATCTAGTCAGCTTGGAGTTCCTTCTCCATCTCTTCCTTCCTCCCTATCAAAACCATTTTCCGGAAATCCCGGTTCTTCAGTTCCTTCATCCAGCCCTCTACCAGCTTTTACTCTTTCTAATACTTCTTCCGAGATCAAGCCATCTTGGATGTCTTCGCCTTACAAACCCCCACAGCCTCCGTCTTTTACTCTCCCCAGTACTCCTTCCGTGATCACGCCATCCTGGACGTCCGCGTCTTACAAGTCCCCACAATTACCAGCGTGTTATACTTTAACACCTGGCCGACCTACAGCTTCTACTCCCTCTTTACAGCCGCTCGATCCTTCTAGTTTGCGGTATCCCTCTCTTATGTCGGCTATACCTTCAACCTCATGGGGTATTCCATCTTATTCTCAACCGCCTTCTCTATCAGGAAGAGCTCATGTTCCATCAGACTTGAGCTTGACAATGCCTTCAATGAATCATCAACTGACAGTTTGGCAGCCCCCAGCCTCTCCTCAAACGTATGGAAGCGCTTCGGACAGTTTTCCATTATCTAATCGTCGTCTTGCCTTTGAAAAACCATTCGATCTTCAAGCTTCACTTTGCAGACAGCTTGAAGACACGGTCAAAATCGCGTATCAGATCAAGCCTTCTCCTGAGAAACCTTTTGCTTCCCCTTGGCAAACAATGGGAATGCCTCCGGTAGCGATCCGAATTAATCCTCAGACAACGCTATTTGTCGATCCTGTGGCTGTAACTAAATACATCCAGAAGGCGTCCGTGGCCCAGCAACGGGCTGTTCAAACTCAGCCAGTTCCGCTTACGGCTGGAAGAGAGTTTATTGTTCTTCCAAGTGGAACGCCTTGTTTATCTAAGCAACAAATCGGTACTTTTTTCGTTAACGTCTTGAGCAATCCTCGTTTTCAGGGCGCGTTGCAAGTTTTGGGCGGAGCATCAGAAGTAAGCGCCGGCTATGTCATAACTTGGGGATCAAGCGGCATTGCAGCTCCTGCTGGACACTTTTTTATTGTGCATGGTATGGATCATGTCACAACAGGAGCATACAGCGTTATAACGGGCAAACATAAAATCACAGCTACCGAATTAGCATTACAAAAAGCAGGTATGCCTCCTGAATTTGCTGCCACAACGGACACAACACTATCCATTACTGGAATGGCAAAGGGGGCTAAAGCGGCCTCTCAATTGGTATCTCAAAATCTAGCTATGTCTTCCGCGATGGCTCAAGAAACAAAAATCATTGAAGGAGCCGGAGCTCTTGTAAACGAGCTTAAAGCTGGACCAAGAGCTGCCAGTTTAGAAAGCAAAGCGTTCAGTAACGCTGGGAAAATAGCAAAGACCGAAGCAGGAATTTCTTCTACTCTAGTAAAGCCAAAATCAATATCGTGGACGGAACCAAGAAATTTACAACAACAACTTGCTTTGCAAGAGGCAAAAGCTAATCCGGGTATGCCTTGTAAAAATATGACTATTAAGGATCCTAAATACGTGGACAACTGGACAAAAATGCAACATCAGCATGTAAATCCTGATGGAACAAAAATCAACATTCATTATTGGCAGAACAAAAACACTGGAGAAAAAACAGGGTTTAAATTCAAGTTTGAAGACAACTGATTAAGGTGAATCAAAATGAAAATAAAATGCATTAAGAATCAAATGAAGGATCTTCCCGAAGAAGTTCTTAAAAGGTATGGTCTGACTGCTGATTGGCCTTTTCTAATTATAGAAAAAAAATATGTCGTCTACGCAATTACTGAATTTGACAATAATATTTGGTATTGCGTTTGTGAAGGAGGCCCTAAATCAGACCCGAAATGGGCTCCCTCTCCTTTATTCGAAATAACTGATGGACGACTTTCTCGTTATTGGATTTTCACTTTTCGGGAAGCTGAGAATCGGCTCATCCCTTATATCAGCTTTCCTGAAATGGCCAATACCCCTTCTTTTTATGATGAATTAATTGATGGCGACTCCGAGGATAATATTGCTATTTTTAGAAACTATAAAGAACTTATAGACTTGGAATTCCCTGATACAGCAATTTCTGAAAAGGCCCAAATAGGCGATCAAGATTGGTTGATTTGTCCTATTTGTATCGATGGGTGGGAATGTTCAAATGCTGTAGATGGTATGGTCAAGTGTCCTAAATGCCAAAAAGTCATGCATAACCCTCGATACCAAACAGAAAAGGGCAGTTGCACGCGTTCACGGAGGGTAGGGGGGCATTTTCCATAGAGAAAACCAGCCAGGTAAGGTGAAAGCTACCATTTTCTGACATTGGGAAAATAGCAAAGACTGAAGAGACCGCGACAATGGTCGGTCGCCAAGTAATTGCTCTTGAGCACCCTGCAGAAACTCAGGTAATCCAATTGGAAAAAAAAGTTTCTGAGTGGCTAGGAGAAGGCACGCAATGTATGCGGAATAAATCTGGTGACCCCATTTTTCTTTCTAAAGATGGGTTAAGAAAAGTGCGATTTGATTTTAATAAACCACATCCTCATCAAAGTCCTCACTTACATTTTGAACACTTTGTTGATGGTAAATGGCAAGAACTCAATCGAGTGTATCCGATCGATGTACCACATAACTAGGGGGTGAATTTTGAGAATTTTAGATGATGAATCTGATAGAAAATTAGACAATGTTAGTGTCTTTTTAACTAAAGAAGAGGCTGTACAGTTACAGGGTTATTTAAATCAACTATTAGAAAACTCTAATCTACAGCATTGCCACTTATCTAGTATTGATTGTCAAAAAGAAATCACGATCTGTTTGTATGATGAAAAAAAACTAGAAAACCTCAATCAAAGGTCTATAAAATTAATAAAAGAAGATAAATAAAAAACTAAGCTGTTGCTGTTACAACTGGAAGCACATGAATATAGATATAACTCAGTTGCTTATAATCTTTGATGAATTAATGCCTGCTACTGATGAAGAAAAGGGTGTTTATTGGTTTAAAACATTGCGATCAGACGGGTTAATTATTGCTTTTGCTTTTTCTATACACGAAGAATATGTTGATATTATTATTCACAATGCATCTAAAGTTGATATTGCTAGTTTAAGCTTGGAAAATTGCACAACAATTAAAGTTTTAGATGAAAAGCGTAAGTGTTTGGAAATTCAGCATAAGAATGGGCGATGTTTTCTATCTTTGCTGGGAAGCCCAATTCTAGACTACGAAGACTAACAAATTAATTCTAGAATAAGTGTTAGTGAAAATGAAAAACATTAATCTTTACATATTATTCATAAATATGGAAAAATAAAGAGCTCTATAATGCTGAAGTGCTCTATGACAAAACCACGAATACGATATTGCATTTTCGGTATACTAAAAAATCTATAGGTCCACTAAAAGAGGTTTCTAAATAGTATGTACGAAAAAACAGATAAACGAAGAATATATCAGCTCATAGATATGTACCTTTCTGAAAAAATTGATGAGCCAACTTTTTGCGATGAATTCTACTATTCTTACGATTTAGAGTTGAATTATAACTCATTAATGGAAGATGAACGCAAAGTTTTTTCTGAATTGTCAGATGTTGTTAGTAGGTTTTCTGAGTTTGAAGAGGATATTGTAGAGTATCCAGGAGTTTATTATACAAAAGAAGAGCTGAAACAAAAAATAATAGAAGCAAAAAAAGGCTGAAGCAATACTTTTGAATAATTCAAATAACAGTTTAGAAAACTATAAATAATTTGGAATATCAGATAGCCAATATCAGATTTTGAAAAAAATCCATAATCTATTTGAACCTTTTGCTAGGAAGAACTTTTGGGACGAATGGCCACCAGAATTTTTCTATTCTCCGGAATGGGAAGAAATCACAGAAATGGCGAAAGAGGTCTTGAAAGCATTTAACTACCAAAAGGGCCGAAAGTAGTACAGTATGGCTTTGTTGCATAAATCCCATAGAGAATTTCCTCAATTACACCTTTCTGATCATGGAGTGATCTCCAATAGAGGTACGGAAAATCCTCTATGAGCATTTATGCAACAAAGTCTACATGATTTGGAATTTTCAAACCCTCTGAAGTCCAAAGTTTATGGCAGAGCTTAGTATGTTCTAAACGCTAAGCTACGTATATGTTCAAGATCTTGGCTGCTAATTTTTGATGGGGGGATTACGCTGCCAAACAGAACAAATAATAAGGGAAAAAGAATTAATGGTATAATAGTTTCCCAGGGTGGATATCGGACTACATTTTTCAATAAAAGTTTTCCTATTGTTAATCGCGTGCTGAAAGTGAGATTACTATTTGTTAAGGTCTCTTTTGCCAGGCCTGTAACCCATGTGCGACCATGCGCTAGTAACAATCGAACAAACTCCAGCTTGTTCTTCTCAATGGCCTTTTGAATTATCGATGTTAGATAGCAGGCTGGGATCGAATGATAATCTAGCAACAATCGAGCAGCCTCGAGCTGGTTATTGGAGATGGTCATTTCAATTGTATGACCTATAAAGTAGGATTCGCGTAGATCTAGTAACGATCGAAGAATTTCAAGATTGTTCTTGTTGATGGCTTTTTCAAGTAACACGCCCCATTCATAATCTGAAAAAGCTGAGGCAGTAGTAGGATGTAAAGGCTGAACAAACTCGAATTTATCCATTTCGATAGCTGACTCAACCAATGTTTGCCGATTTGAAGCTGTGATAAGGCCTAGTGCGAATTGGAATAACTCGCAATCGCCTTTTCGAAGGTTTTCTTGGGCATTAACACATCGAGTATTTTCATTAGCGGTCAATAATAATGACTTTATCTTTGGTCGATCGTTATATGCTTGTGCTTCCATTAATGGGAAAAATACTGGATCTTCTAATGCGAAAATTCGGGATCTTCCTACAATTTTTTGATTTGCAGCGTCTGTCGATAGACGGACAATCTCATTGCTTGGGAGAGGAGTGCAGCTAGATAAGACAATAAAAAACGTTTCATATTCATTGCGACAAATGGCCATTTCAAGGGGAAGCTTGGCTAATTCAAAAATATCACGTAGCGAATTCGATATTTGAGAAGCGACTGCCCGATTCATCCACCATTGATCAAATTGAGTAACTTTTTTTAAAATACGAACAATCATGCTCTTTGCTTTCCAGAACGAGATATCAACTTGTTCAGGGATAGTCGAAGATCCTAGAGAAGTTCGAAACGACTGAGATATCTTCTCAAAATCTTTTTGGAATAGAGCATATTTCTCTTGCTTGATTAAGAGCGGGATTAATTGTTCTAAATTTTGGTGATTGGTTTCTTCCAAAGCTTTTATTGTAAGAACGCGCCATTCATGACAAACTAACCCATTTTTGAGATTTTCGTCTCTCACTGCAAAAGAAAAAATGTGCTGCCAAAGTTCAGAAGGAAGAGTACCCTCAGAACAAGGAGGACAACGTTCAGGAAGATGCCTAAATTCTTCAGGGGCTAACTGTTTTATAGTAGCAGTTAATGCTAACGCCATTTGATTAACTTAATTTTGAACGAGATTAATGGGGAAAATAATATCCTATTTTCTCATTAGTACGTGAATGTTTTTTGTGGGTTAAAATATTTCTTTACGCTAGGGGTCGTTAAAACAATGGCTTGTACAAATATCCCTTTGAGGTGGAGCCGGTCGGCTTGAAAATGTGAATTTCGACAGTGTCAGTTATTCCTTCACGTACCCAAATCGAGCAACTTGATCTGGGTAGGCTTGGGCTTAGAATTATAGCAATAACAAAAAATTCCCGAAATGAGCCCAAAAACTCCTAAGGCTGTTCCAAAGACTCGGGAAAAAATCGTACTTGGACAAGTGGAGTATATCAAAGGGACTAGTACCCAACCAGCAAATGACTGAGCCATAATCCATGTTACTACACGAAAACCAGGATCTTGAAATGTCCAACCTTTGTCATCCCAGCTGTACGAAGATTTTGATTGTGAATACATTCTATAGGTGTTGCGGCTATCTTCATAGCATCGCTGCAACTTTTCGTAGTTCGTTTGTCTATCTTGCTCTTGCCGCCAATGTGTGTAATTTTGCCATCGATTATTAGGCGTATTATTGGGATACAGGGGAACAGAATGAGCCATAAC
>DASUCX010000224.1:0-4360 GCA_036275855.1 Rhabdochlamydiaceae bacterium | reverse complement strand
TTGATGATGAACACAAGAAGATGCGTGTTTTCTTGAAATATGTTGGCGGCAGAGCGCCTGTTTTACAAGGGCTCCGACGCATCTCTAGGCCCAGCCTCAGACGTTATATCACGAAGCATGAGATCCCCAAAATTTCCGGCGGGCTCGGGCTTGCGATTGTGTCGACTTCACAAGGTGTTGTCGATGGTGAAACCGCCCGCCAAAAAGGGATCGGCGGAGAACTCTTATGTTATATATGGTGAGGAATTAGTTTATGTCACGTTTAGGAAAAATGCCCATTCAACTCCCTGCCGGTGTCGAAGTCAAAACCGATGGTAAATCGATCCATGTTAAAGGACCGAAAGGGACCCTCAGCTATCCTTTGATCGAAGGAATCACTGTTAAAGTCGCAGATGGAATGGCCATTGTCGAGAAAAGCGATAAGATCGAACTTCCAAAGCCAACCCATGGACTCTATCGTGCGACGCTGAGTAACATGATCGAAGGAGTTTCAAAAGGATTTGAAGTCAAACTAGGAATGGTTGGCGTCGGATACCGCGCAGCTGTTCAAGGCCAAAACGTCGACCTCCAAGTTGGTCTTTCTCATCCAACCCAAATCCGGATTCCGCAAGGCGTCCAAGTGACTGTTGACAAAAGCATCACGATTATCATTACCGGCATCGACAAACAACTCGTCGGACAGTTTGCTGCAACCGTGCGTGCTGTGAAACCCCCAGAGCCTTACAAAGGTAAAGGGATCCGTTATGAAGACGAATACGTCCGTAAAAAAGCAGGAAAAGCTGCTAAAGCCAAAACCGCTGCAGGATAATAACCATGGAAAGTTCACTTATTCATAGAAATCGAAAACGTTTAAAACGAGCAAAGCGTGTACGCTTCAACCTCCGCGGCACTGCTGAAAAGCCGCGCCTTACCGTGACGAAGTCCAACCGTCATCTCGCTGCACAGCTTATCGATGACGAAAAAGGCATCACTTTAGCATCGGCAAGTACACTGATGAAAAAGTTCCGATCAAAAAAACTGACCGGTAACAAAGAAGCTGCTCGCGTCATCGGGACAGAACTCGGAGAAATTGCTAAAGGCAAACAGATCACAACCGTCGTCTTTGACCGCGGATTTTATAAATATCACGGCGTCATTGCTGAATTAGCTAACGCGGCTCGAGAAGCAGGATTACAATTTTAAGGAAGAATGATGAAACACAAATCCAAGCGTCAACGTCAAGAAGATTTCAATACCCACTTCGAAGAGA
Source organism: Rhabdochlamydiaceae bacterium (assembly GCA_036275855.1). GTDB lineage: Bacteria > Chlamydiota > Chlamydiia > Chlamydiales > Rhabdochlamydiaceae > PALSA-1444. The sequence continues at coordinate 3,111 of DASUCX010000224.1, read as the reverse complement.
AGGTTCTCTACATCAACCGCTCTTCAAAAGTCGTTACAGGGGGCCGTAAATTCAGCTTTTCTGCCCTCGTTATCGTCGGAGATGGAGAAGGTCACATCGGCTTTGGCTTTGCAAAAGCCAACGAAGTCTCCGATGCGATCCGCAAAGGCGGTGAGGCCGCACGAAAAAATATCATGACTTTTGAAAGGGAAGGCGCCACCATTCCTCACGAGATTACCGTGAGCTGGGACGGTTCTACTGTCTTCTTGAAACCTGCCATTGAAGGAACAGGCGTTATTGCCGGATCCAAAGTCCGGTCTGTTCTCGAGCTCGGTGGCGTCAGAGATATCGTTGCAAAAATCTACGGGTCTAACAATCCGCTCAACCAAGTCCGCGCCACACTCAAAGCCCTGATGCTTCTTCAAAATCGACAACAAGCATTGCAAGCGCGAGGTTTATCATGATTACACTCGAAACTCTTTCCGACACATACCGTCCGCGTAAACGCGTTCAGCGCGTTGGCCGCGGCCTTGGTTCTAAACGAGGAAAAACATGTACCCGCGGCGTTAAAGGCGATAAAGCAAGACGCGGCTACAAAACCCGTTGTGGCCACGAAGGAGGACAACTCCCTCTTTATCGTAAGCTCCCCACAAAAGGTTTTGTCAATGGCATGTTCAAGAACGACGTGCATGCGATCAACCTCGGACTCCTCAATCAATTGTTTAACGACGGCGATGTGGTCAACCTCGAAACACTGCGTAAACGTGGCTATGCTCCCCGCGACCCGAAAGGCGGCCTCAAAATTTTGGCCCAAGGCGATTTGAAAAAGAAAGTGACCATTGAAGCGCACACTTTTTCGAAAGGCGCCCTAGAAAAACTTGAAAAAGCAAAGATCACTTTCAAAGTTCTCGGAAATATAAAATAAGAAATGTTTGAGGGAATTAGACGTATATTCTCGATCCCCGAGTTAAAGGCAAAAATTGTCTTTACACTCATGCTCCTCATGGTCTGCAGGATTGGGGCGCACATTCCCGTGCCCGGGGTTAACGGCGATTTAGCCGTTCGGATGTTCCATCAGGCCACTGGAGGCAGTCAAAACCTCTTTCAGCTCATGGACGTTTTTTCCGGCGGCGCCTTTGCGCATATGACGATTATCGCGCTCGGTGTTATGCCTTACATCTCCGCTTCAATTATCATGCAGCTCCTCATGGCTTTAGTTCCATCTCTTCAACGAGAAATCAAGGAAAGTCCTGACCAAGGCCGCCGTAAGATGGGAAAATGGATCCGCCTCTTCACCGTTGGTCTCGCCTTCTTCCAAGCCGGACTCTTTGCCAAATACGCCGTTCAGCTAAATAGCAGCACGCCTGGCATCATCGTTCCCGAGCTGATGGATTTTCAGCTCTTTGGCCTTCCTTGGCTTTTCTACATGATCGTCATGTTCACCATGACCGCCGGCACCATGCTCCTCATGTGGATTGGCGAGCAGATCTCCGAAAAGGGGATCGGCAATGGTATCAGCTTAATCATCACAATCGGTATTCTCGCTTCCCTTCCTAGCACCATCGGTTCGATTATCCGTCAGCTGAACCTCGATTCCCAAGAACCCGGACAGCTCACTTTTTCTTCGCTTGTTGTTCTCGGCGTCGTGTTTGTGATGATCATTGTCGGCACGATCCTCGTCATCCAAGGACAGCGCAGAATTTCTTTGCAATACGCTCGCCGAACCGTAGGCAAGCAAGAAACTCAACCCAATAGCGCTTACATCCCTTTAAAGATTAATTATGCAGGCGTCATCCCTGTGATTTTTGCCTCTTCTTTGCTCATGTTTCCAGCGACCATTGCGCAATTTCTCGGACAAGGCAATGTCCTCGGTCAAATCGCCAGCTGGTTTTCTCCCGGCACCTGGGTCCATACCTGCCTCTACGTCCTGCTGATTATATTTTTTACTTACTTCTGGACAGCGACCCAATTCCATCCAGAACAAATTGCATCCGATATGAAAAAGAACGGCGCCTTCATTCCCGGCGTCCGGCAAGGCAAACCGACCCAAGATTACCTTGAAGCGACCATGAACCGCATCACGTTTGCTGGAGCCCTCTTCTTGGCCCTAATTGCGATTCTGCCAACCTTGGTCAGCCGGCTTTTAGGAGTCGATCCGGCGATCAGCCACTTTTTCGGCGGAACCTCCTTGCTTATTTTAGTCGGTGTTGTATTGGATACCACGAAACAGATTGAGTCGCATCTTCTCATGAAGCGATATGACGGTTTCATGAGGCGTGCGCGAGCTCGTTAAATTGTTTTTGAATTGCGAGTTTGGGCTCCAAAGCGAGTTTTGCAACTACCTCTTGAGTAAATCTCAGTGAGTTGATAAACTATTTCGATATTAAAAAAGGATTTTACACATGCCCCGTATCATCGGTATCGACGTTCCTGATAAAAAGAGGCTAGAAGTCGCCTTGACCTATATCTATGGCATTGGTCGTAAGCTTTCTAACCAAATTATTGCCAAATTAGGACTTGATCCTAACATGCGCGCCCACCAATTATCCGCTGACGACGTCGCACGCATCAACGCCATTCTCCAATCCGACTACGTCGTCGAAGGAGATTTAAGACGTCAAATTCAAAACAACATCAAGCGCCTCATTAGCATCCATTGCTACCGAGGCATCAGACACCGTTTAGGACTCCCGGTTCGAGGACAACGCACACGCACGAACTCAAGGACTCGTAAAGGTAAGAGAAAAACCGTAGCTAACAAGAAGAAATAAACGATGAAAGAGAAGACAGTTAAAGAAGCAGAAGTCAAGAAGCCAGCTAAAGTCCGTAAAAAAGTCCAACGCAATGTGCCGGTTGGCATTGCGCATGTGCTTGCTTCCTTCAACAACACGATTGTCAGCATCACTGATCTCGCTGGCCACGTTATTGCTTGGTGTTCAGCTGGTAAAGCCGGATTTTCCAATTCTCGCAAATCATCTGCGTATGCCGCAACGGTTGCTGCGCAAGAAGCTGCAAAAGCCGCCATGGCACTCGGAATGAAAGAAGTCGAGATCAATTTAAATGGTCCAGGAGCCGGACGTGAATCCGCCGTTCGAGGACTGCAGAGCTCAGGATTAAATATCACGATTATCC
>DASUCX010000223.1:0-6185 GCA_036275855.1 Rhabdochlamydiaceae bacterium | reverse complement strand
ATACCATTTATCAAAAATAACGTTTAGTTATGCAAGGAAGCTGCACAAATTTTTGAGTCTGGAGCGAGCGACCATTGCTGAATAGCAAGGCGCGAGTGAAGACCAAAAATTTGTTGCAGAGCTGACGTAGCAAAACCAAACATTATTTTTGATAAATGGTATTAGCAGCATGGTCAAAATTATGTGTGTTCTTTTTCGAGCCTATACCGAACGTGACTCAAAAATTGGTTTTTGGCTGCGTTGGCTACGCTACAAATTTTCTTCTTTCGCTCGCGTCTTGTGCTCGCACAATGGCCGCTCGCTCCAAGAAAAAAATTTGCGCGGCCTCCTTGCCAAATCCCCAACTTTTGAACCACGTTCGGTATTCCGATTTGCCATTGCAATCGCTGGATGTCTCTTTTTTTTCAGCTGCAGCAGTAGTAAATCTAGCTACGATTATACCATTGCTTTCGATCCCGCGTGGTATGCGTTGAGTCCGCCTGGGAGAGAAGCCGCTTTGACCGCTTTTACCACTGAACTCATCATGGAGATCAGTAAACTCGAAAAAGTCAGCATCGGAGTCTATGAGCGGAGCTGGAGCAATTTAATGTATGCGCTCCAAGAAGGAAAGTGCGATGCCATCTGCTCCTCACTACAACCGTACCTTTTTTATGAAAAACTGTACCGTTTTTCTAACTTATACTTAATGACAGGGCCTGTTCTGGTCACACTTGCTAAATTCCCTGATAAATCATTAGAAAAATTCAACGGTGACATCATCGGCATCCAACGCGATTCCAACGGGGCACTTGTCTTAGAAAAATATCCCAGCATTATCCAAAGGACTTACGATTCTGTCCCACAAGCTTTGATCGATACGAACAAAAGTGAAATCGATGGAGCCATCGTCGACATCTTATCAGCAGAAGCCTACACCCGCGATATATTCCAGGGAGAGTTGAAGATCGCTACGCCTCCCCTAACGCAAGAAGGCTTTCGCATCCTATCCATGAAAAATCATAAGCCGGAACTTATCCGCCTCTTCGATCGCGGCCTTGCGCGCCTCAAATCCAACGGCACCTATGCTACTTTAGCCAAGAAGTGGCGCCTGAGTGAGTCCGTTGAAAAGTAATATTATTTATTCAAGATGCGGCACTTATCGTGCTCACTATATTCATCGCGGACGCGCGCTAACTCTTTAGGATCGACCGGGCACGGCTTGATATTCCAGACGAGTTTGGCATAGTTATGGACCGATTCGTCTGAAGAGAAGCGGCCCATGCCTGCAATGTTATGCAGTGCATATTCTGCCCATTTCGCAGGCTGCGCATAGAGCTCTTCGACTTTTTTTTGTGCGTCATAATAGCTTTGTAAGTCGCCGAGAATGAAATATTTATCGATGGGATCGGAATTGTGCCGCTCCAGTAGAGCATGGTAGATGCTTGAAAAAGATTGATGCTGCTGATCATTTTCTGCTAGCGAATGGTCTCGGAGTGCATCAACGGCTTGCCGGATCGGCAGCTGGTGCATATAGATGTCCCAGGGATTATAACTAGGCATCGCGGCAGCGATTTCCTCCGCTGTCTTCCCAAAAGCAAACGGCCACCAGGCATCGCCAATCGCCTGCCGCATTTCAATCGTCGCGCCATCTTGCGTACCAATGGTCAGAGCACCGTTGATCGCCAACTTCATATTCCCTGTACCTGAGGCTTCCGTCCCAGCCGTTGAAATTTGCTCCGACAAATCGGCCGCAGGGATAATCACTTCTGCGCGGCTGACATTGTAGTTTTCCACAAAGGCAATTTTGAGCATTTTGTTGACAACAGGATCGGTATTCACCTTTTTTGCAACGGCAAAAATCAGATCGATGATTTTTTTGGCCATGTCGTACCCCGGCGCGGCTTTTCCGGAAAAGATTGCCATCCGTTTGATTTTTCGGCTGCTCGGATTTGCTTTGAGCTCATGGTAGAGGATAACTAAATGGAGAACGTTCATTAGCTGCCGCTTGTATTCGTGGATCCGTTTGATCTGGACATCGAATAGCGCTTCTTCATCCAGAGGCGCAAAATGACCGACGATCTTGCCTTGAAAATCGCAAATCGGATTTTTCTCCATTAGATAAGTGATGAAATTTTTCTTATTCTGCTTTTTGATCTCTAAAAACTCTTTTTGCGCGTTAGCATCGGCGGCAAATTTTTCCAATTGCCTGATCTCGGTAAAATCGGTGATCCATTTTGCCCCAATTCTCTTAGTGATGAATTCTGCAAGTCGCGGATTGGAGTGTAGAAGAAACCGACGCTGCGTCACTCCGTTGGTGACATTGACGAACTTGTCATTTTCCATCTCGTAAAAATCTTTAAAGACCACTTTTTTTAAAATCTCTGTATGTAAAGCAGAGACACCATTCACTTTATGTGAACCATAAATTGCAAGATGCGCCATCCGGACCTGGCCGTCTTGAATGATCGACATCCTCCGGACCCGCTCTTCATCCCCGGGAAATTTTTGCCGCACTGAATTGCAGAGCTCTAAATTCAGCCGTTCGATGATATGGTACTGCCGAGGAAGAAGATATTGCACTCGTCCTTCATTCCACTCTTCGAGCGATTCTTTTAAAACTGTATGATTAGTATAGCTACAGCACGTTTTGACTACTTCCCACGCTTCTTGCCATGAAGAATGATATTCGAGTAAAAGCAATCGCATCAGCTCCGCAATCACGAGCGTAGGATGTGTGTCGTTGATCTGGATCCGCACGCGATCTGCAAACGAAGAGAGGTCGGGATTATGCGCTAAGTGACGATGGATAATATCCTGGATCGACGCAGATGCCAGCAAAAATTCTTGCTTGAGTCGGATTCTTTTTCCGACTTCGTTGTTGTCGTTAGGATAAAGGACATCGGTCAGCACCGTATTTTCCGAAGCTTGGTCTAACAAACCTGCATTAAATCTTTGCAAAGCAAAGTTGCGGGGAGACTCTTTTGTCGTCCAGATCCGCAAAGTACAGACATTGAAATCATCGCCTCCACTGTAGCCGATGATTGGCAAGTCGTAAGGAAGCGCTCTCACTTCCTCATAATCTAAGATGTCGACCATCTCGACACCTTTTTTATTGACGACGTTCACAGGCCTCCCGGCAAATTTGACCCCCTCGGAGTGATGATCTCGTCTAAATTCCCAAGGATTTTCATGTAAGAGCCAGGCTTCAGGTCTCTCGACTTGAATGCCGTCCCAAATCTCCTGCTCGAAGATCCCATATTGGTATCTCAGCCCATAGGCAACGCCCGGATAATTCTGAGTTGCCATGGAATCGAGAAGGCATGACGCCAATCTCCCCAGGCCGCCATTACCAAGTGCTGGATCTCTCTCTTGCCTCACTAGCTGTCCCAAATCTCTTCCCAATCTCTTCAATGCCGTTTTGACCAGATCGGTCGCATGCATGTTGGTGATGTTATTACCCAGCATCTTGCCCGGCATATATTCCATGCAAAGGTAGTAGAGGATGCGGGCCTTAGAATTGCGCATCGTATGGAATGTCGCCGTCCAGTTGATCATGATCTCCTCACGGAGCGTCATGGCAAGAGCGCGGTAAACCTCTTCTTCATGGGCCTCATCGACCGTGATTCCCATCATCGTGATCAGATAATGTTTGATTTTACTTGCCAGCCTCTCGGCCTGCATGTTGAGAATGTCTTGATCCATTAAAAATTATCTTTAACAGAACTGGGGAATATCAGGAAAGCAGGTAAGACAATATTATTAACGCTTCGATTGGATCGTGTGGATAGATTCAATTTGATCTTGTAAAAACCTTTTTGCATCGCGAAGCTCAATTTGTTGAGGTGTTTTTTGGGCTAAAGAAGAGGGGGCCTCTTTTAATTTTCTGTATTCAGCTCGCACTGCCTTGAATTTCTCTTTCAATCTCTGTTTTCTGCTTTCATCGATTTGATGAACTTTTTCCTCCAGTGCAAACTGTCGATGCATGGGGGCATACCCGAACTGCGTAATACAGGATGAAATAATAAAAGCAACGACTCCTACGACATAGAAAGCTACTTTATAGGGGGTATGAATAGTAATATCTGGAAGGCCTAACTTTTCATAGAATAACATCGTTATCCCATAAACAACAAAGAATAAAAGAACAACACTCACCACCCTATTATCCCAAGAATCGGAAACCTCTGGGGTGAGTTCCTGATTTTCAGCTGAAACAAGACGATATTCCTCTTCGTCCAGCTTGGTGAGATATTCGCACAATGGCTTGCCTTGCAATGCAGGAGCCTGACTTACGAACAAATTTTTGCAAGAAATGAGATCAGGCTTTTCTATGAGCCCTGTGAAATTAAAATTTAATGCTTGAACAGCCATCTTTCGTCCTGTTTTGCCCGAGCATTATACCACGCGTGTGCATTTGCCCGTGAAATAATTTTCCCCGCTTGCTCTGTTTTCTTAACCTTCGAAAAAACTCGTCTAATAAGGTAAAATGAGGACCAATGCATATTAAAAATTTGTTAATTAAGTTTTTTATTGCGTTTGCGAAACCGTTTATCCAAACCAATACGGGTGACCGGTTCCTTATTGTTTCGACAACAGGCCTTGGCGATACGTTGTGGGGCACACCAGCAATTCGGGCTCTGCGTGAGTCTTATCCTGACGCCTATATCGCCATCATTACGACCGCTCTTGGCAAGCAAGTCTTAGAGAGCAGTCCTCATATCAATGAGATCTTCGTCGTCAAAGAACCGCCGCTTTTTTCATTGCTGAAACTATTACCGATACTGATCAGGAAGAAGATTTCCAAGGTTCTAGTTTTTCATATCTCTCAGCGGCCTCTTCTTCCATTTTGCGCTTTGCTCGGCGCTGAACGAATCATCGGAACAGAAAAAATCAACAAAGGCCTCGATTTCCTGCTCACCGACAAACTGGAAACAAAAAGAATCCACGAGATCGAAAGACGTCTTGAAGTGGTCCAAACAGCCGGCGCCAAGGTCTCATCCAAGCACATGGAATTTTATTCCTCAGAGGACGATCATCGAAAAGCTAAAGAATTGCTTCCTACCGGATTAGTTGTCGGTCTTCACCCAGGCGCTAAAGACCGCTTTAAACAATGGCCTCCTTCGCACTTTATTCAACTTGGCCGTCTTCTCAAACAAAAACTCGGCTGCCAAATTGTCGTCACAGGAACACCTGCAGAAAAATCTTTAGTCGAGAGCATTGCTGGGTCAATTGAGGGGGCCATCGGAGTTTATGAAGGCGTGACAATCCCAACCTTAGCAGCTCTGCTCGACAAGCTCTCTCTTTATATCACCAATGACACAGGGCCTCTCCATATTGCCTGCGCCTCTACCACTCCGACAATTGCACTGTTTGCTCCGACAGATCCTGTGCTCTGCGGGCCGTATTACGCTCCCCACGTTTCCGTTCTTCAAAAAAAACCGACCTGTTTTCCCTGTTTGAAGAAAAAATGCAACGAACCGTTCTGCATGCTGCAAATTTCCACTCATGAAGTCCTGCAAACTGCGCTAGAGCTTTTGGAGAAAAATCGATGAAACTCTCCGTGGTGATCTTGAATTGGAATGGAAAAAATGACACCCTAGCTTGCCTCACCTCCCTAGAAAATCAAGGGCTGCCCTTTGAGACGATCGTTGTCGACAACGGCTCGTCCGATGACTCTGTCGTAGAAATATCCAAAAAATTTCCCCAAGTTATTCTGATTGAGACTGGTAAAAATTTAGGCTATGCTGGCGGCAATAATGTCGGCATCGAGTACGCCCTAAAACATGGAGCAGACGTTGTTTTACTCCTTAATAATGATACCATTGTCGACAGGCATTTTATTAGAGCGCTCCTCAACGCTTCCCAAGCCCATCCAAATGTCGGCATTTTCGGAGCCTATCCACTCCGGATGGCCGATCCGGAAAAAATCGATCATTTAGGTGGCAGATGGAACAGCGCCACTGCAACCTTTGATCTGATCGGGCTGGGAGAGGCTAAAGGGTTTAAAACCCAGCAGTCGCTCGACTACGTCTGCGGTTGTTCCATATTAATCCGAAGACAGGTGTTTGAAACAGTCGGCCTCTTAGAACCGACCTTCTTCCTTTTTTGGGAAGAAGCCGACTTCTGCATGCGGGCAAAAAAAGCAGGCTTTGAGATTGAGATCTGCGATGAGGCTCAGCTGCTCCACAAAGTCTCTGCTTCATTCG
>DASUCX010000222.1:0-2600 GCA_036275855.1 Rhabdochlamydiaceae bacterium | reverse complement strand
TCCATGCCACCCTGAAATAGACAATCGTTTCAGAAGAACGGTGCTTATCTGTCAGCGGATAGCCGACATCTAAGCTCCATTCGATTTTCCACGGGCCGTAGAGGCGAACTCCCGCACCGGCAGCAGTTAAAAACGCGTTGTCGTACCGGACGTGCTCTGTTTTGGCTTTCCCTTTTTTCAAGCCTACAACGCGTAAAATATCTTGCCCGAAGCCATAGGTTTGCCCATGATCGACAAATCCGACAAATTGCAAAAATTCTCCCCATGTCGTATCGGTCCAAGGGATTTTATGAGACCGTAAAAAGGGAGGAGGAACTCTGAGCTCGAGGGTCCCATATAAGCCATGGTCGCCGATACCGGCGGCAAGCTGATATCCACGGACATTATCGATGCCGCCGATATAGATTTGTTCGGGAAGTGGGAGTTTATTAAAGCTATATTGCATCTGCACGTTAAACAATAAAAAACACTCAAAGGGAAGTTTTTGTAGACGCTTCCACCCACCATTGAGTTTGATAAAGCGCCCCCCTCCATGAACCCGGCTGTCGCTCTTGGAATTGACGCTATTGCCACCCAAGAAACTAGGAATGCCCCAGCCGCCAGAGAGTAAGAAGAGGTTCCTTCCTTTCCATCCATCGATATAATCGATAAGACCCCCTCCTGTCAAAACCCTTAGCTTGTCATAGGACGATTCAATCTCCTGGCCGAAGTTTTGGATCTGTTTGTAGTCAAAGGTCGTAAAAAAATCGGTGTTGAGTTTGCGGGTTCTTTGCAACGCTTGGTTAAACCGGGCTGTCGCAATATGGGACCGTCCAGTGTATCTCACGTCATCGACTTTATCGGTTTTAAAGTTGGCAAAGAGATACGAAAAATCCATCGAGCTGCCGTACGTGTAGATCGGAATATGGTAGAGGGCGCTGGTAAAATTGAGGCTGGACAGTGGAGAGCCAACGACTTCCGTGATCGTGAGCATGTCGCCATCACACAGCAGATTTCCCCAATCGAACCGCCCGCCCGTGCGGTGAGTGGAGGTGTGGTCCGAGCCGTAATTGTTATGATCGATGATAAAGTGAAGAGGCCGGTTGTCCGTGACCCGGACAATGAGATCAGCAGTCCCAAACTCTTCCCCTTTCTTGAAAACAGCCCCGACATCGAGATCGGAATTTTCATCGAGTAAGAGCAAAGCCCTTAAAATTTGGTCGTAATTGATCGGCTTGCCTTGGTATTTCCCAAAATAACGGGCAATAAATGTCTCGGTATAGTGCTTATTGCCAATTACCGAGATCTGGCCCAGCCTTCCTTCTATGATCTCAATGGTCAGTGTTTCATCTTCGAGAACTTGCACAGGAACATAGGCCCGTGCTAAAAAATATCCTCTCTCGGCGTATTTTTTCTGGATGGCCTGGCACATTTCATAGATATCTTGCATGGAAAGTTCTTTCCCCAGAAATGGTTTCACACTCTTTCTGAGAGTCCTGGAAGAAATGACCGTATTACCTTGGAATTTGACCGCATTAATGAGAGTGGCTTCTTCTCCCATATCGAATGTCTGCTCCGGGATATCGACTTCTAAGAGCGGGATTTGTTTTTCAGCATCGACCTCTTTCGCATCGTACTCAAGTTCAATCTGCCTATCGACAACGCCGGCGGGCGGCACAGGTTTATTTGCTGACGCAGTCAGTGCTAAAGGAATCAAAGAGAGTAAGGCCAATTTAATAGGCGACATGACGTTTCCAAAATGAAGCGCGAACAATCTTCCATGAAAACCGAAATAGTCTCAAACAATTTTGTGCAAGCCAAGCAAAGAGATGCAAGGTCGGGCCAAAATGGTTAAGCGAAATCCAAAACGTTTCTATGCAGCTTTGAAGCACATATTTGGAAGGAGGCATCCGGTATTCATAATCGGTCAGGAGGCGTCTTACAAACGCTTTTTTGAGTGTCGGCGCCAGAAAAAATCGGCAAATCGCATCATACCCGCTTTGAATCTCATAGCTCTGATTAAAACCGCCCAGCATGACAAGCGCCTCGCGCCTAAGCCAAAACGGTTGTAAGCTCGGAACCATACGCCCTTGTTTTAAATCCGCCATCAAAAGCGGCTGCATCTCCACCGTCGGCTGACCAAAACTGTGCCTGACCAGCCGAGCTGTATACATCAAATCGGGAAAATCATGGGCATGGATGATCTTTGTTGCAAAGGCAAGCGCTTTCTTGGACAGATAAAATTCGCCGGGCATCATGCAGTGGATATAATTTCCTTTAGCCTGTTTTAATGCTTGGTTGAGCATACAGGCAGGATTGCCGCTCTTGGACTGCAAGATAGTCACGTTTTCCAAAGGCAAATGATGGAGAGAGACTTTTCCTTTCGATCCATCGACAATGATCACTTCAAAAGAGGCGCTTCCCTTCTGCAAGATCAAACTCTCCAAGGTAAAGGGAAACAGATACGACAGTTTGTCCGTCAGTGTGATGATGACAGTGAAAAACGGATTGAGCATGAAACGAATATACTAAGCGAAGTTTTTGTCAGCAAGGATCCACAACTGGACTATTCTAGATATCAGATCTTGGTCCATTCATTTGCGTGTAATGGCCGCTCAAGG
>DASUCX010000221.1:0-3624 GCA_036275855.1 Rhabdochlamydiaceae bacterium | reverse complement strand
TGCAAGATGTTCTTGAAATAATCACCGTATTCTCAGCAAGGCTCTATGGAGCCAGAAGCAGAAAAAACAAAAAACTCCTTGATGCATTAAAAGAAGCAGCAGAAAAACTTTAGAAATCCAGATGGAAAATATCCGAACCATTGAAACCCGGATTCCACACAACCCGATTTCAGATGAAATCCTAGTCGCTTGCGCCCATTTATTTTCGCATCTTGAGCATCGGTTATTTGCCGATATTGCAGCAGGTAAAAGCCCAGGAAAACTTAAAAACGACTACCTTGCAGCCTATGACATCACAGCCAGACAGTTCAACTCTCTTCGCGTCCTTGTTGAAGGCAAGAGAGCCTCCATCAAAAAGCAACTCACAATCCGAATTTCCAATATCAAAAACAGACTCGCTTCGCTGACAAAAACAATTAAAAGACTCATAAAAACAAAAGCCGACCCTAGGACCATTCATCAAAAGAAACGAAGATTATTTAACCTGGAGCAACAACTTTCCCAACTAAACGAAGATCATAAACAAGGAAATATCCGCTGCTGCTTTGGAGGCAAGAAACTATTCTACGCGCAGTTCACCCCTGTGGAGAATGGTTACTCCTCCCATGAGAAATGGCTCAAAGATTGGAAAAATACCCGCAATAGAGAACTTTTTTTTCTAGGTTCTCGTGATGAAACCGCTGGAAATCAAACATGTACAGCCACACTGCAGCCCGATCAAACCATAACGCTCCGTCTCCGACTTCCTAAAGCCTTAGAAAAATACGGTAAATACCTTCTGATCCCAGGCATTGCGTTTAAGTACGGAAAAGAAGAGCTCCGGTCAGTATTAGAAAACAAAACAACCCAAGCAATTTCCTGGAGATTCAAGCTTGATGCAAAAGGTTGGCGCGTCTTTGCAAGCTTCGATATTAAACCAGCAGTTTGCACTTCAAAACAAAATATTGGCGTCATTGGACTCGATATCAATGCCGACCATCTTGCTCTCACAGAAACCGATCGATTTGGAAACCCCATCTCTGCAAAAACCATTCCCTGCAACACCTACGGGAAAAGTTCTAATGAAGCAAGAGCCATCATTGGCGATGCAGCAGCATTAGCTGTAGCTTTCGCAGACACTACTCATAAACCTCTGATTTTTGAAGAACTCGACTTCCAAAAAAAGAAGTCCAGCATGAAAGAGAGCCATCGAGCTTACGCTCGAATGCTCTCTTCCTTTGCTTATGGATCAATCATTGTTCATCTGAAGTCCCGATGTTCAAAAAAAGGAGTTTTTTTCAAACAGGTTAATCCCGCTTATACATCTGTCATTGGACGTATTACATACGCAGCAAGATACGGGTTATCCATACATTCAGCCGCGGCCCTCGTTATTGGCCGCAGATATTTACGTTTTTCTGAAAAAGTGCCTTCAACCCTCAGTGAAATACCCGATGGGAAAGATGGCCATGTCACCTTGTCTCTACCTGCAAGGAATCGAAACAAGCATGTATGGTCACTCTGGAGTCTCTTAAGTAAGAAGTTACGAACGGCGCTTGCAGCGCACTTCCGGACGGCCCCAAAGGGCCGATCCAAAAGCTCAGTAAAACCAGCTTTTGAGACAGAACCTATTTCGGATGTTGTTGGTGAGACTCCAGCACGTGAATCGTCAGAACTGCTGTTCGCCTGACGTATCAATGTGAAGCTGCATAGTTTTACATAGATTTTTTTGAACGGTGGGTCTAGAACGGCTTGAACAGTCCTAATGGTGGTGAAGAAGTTCTAACCTCAATACGTTTGATCAGACTTATAACCAGTAACTTAAAATTTCATTATGCTCGAAATTGACAAATGTCGATTTTGAGCATAATTGATTGACATGAACATCATGCTCATTTAATATAAATGATATGAAGCCATTTGTCGGAAGAGAGAACGAGTTACGAAGACTTAAAGACCTGTCAAAATCAGGTCGAGCTTGTCTTGTGGTCATTAAAGGTCGTCGTCGAATAGGGAAAAGCCGTCTTGCTGAAGAATTCGGAAAAGATAAGGTTTTCCTGCCTTTTAGCGGGCTGGCCCCGGTTAAAGGGGTGACAGCACAGAATCAGCGTGATGCCTTTGCTCGCGAAATTGCGACCTTGTTTAGCCTTCCTCCTTTTACAATCACCGATTGGAGTGATGCTTTTGCGCATCTATCAAGACATCTTCCCGCAAAACCGACTGTCATTCTCTTTGATGAGATTTCGTGGATGGGTTCAAAAGATCCGACATTTACCTCTAAGTTAAAAATTTGGTGGGACCTTGCCTTGCAAAACCATCCATCGATTATCCTTATTTTATGCGGCTCTATCTCGATTTGGATTGATAAAAATATCATCAATAGCACGGCTTTTTTTGGTCGGGTTTCTCTCTATTTGGAACTTACAGAACTCTCGATTCCACAATGCAGAAAATTACTGAATCTTCAAGGCTTCAAAGGGTCAGATCTCGATTTTTTTAAAATTTTGAGTGTCACTGGAGGGGTGCCTTGGTATCTTGAGCAGATTCAAACGCATGAAAGCGCTGATGAAAATATTAAACGTCTCTGTTTTGAAAAAAATGGCCTTTTGGTGCATGAATTTGATCGGATTTTTAATGATCTTTTCAGTTCTAGAGGAGAGATCTATAAAAAGATCATTACAATCCTAAGCCAGGGGATGAAAGACCGAGCTATTCTCCAAAAGACAATGGCCTATGCGCCAAGCGGCACACTAAGCCATCATCTTAAAGCCCTTGAAATCTGTGGATTTATCAGCAGACACCCAGACTGGTCTTTAAAAACAGGCAAGCCGGGGAAACGGACCCTGTATCGGCTTTCCGACAATTATCTTCGCTTTTATATCCATTATATTGAACCCAATCTTACGAAAATTGAACAAGGTTCGTTTTTACAAGTCCCGCTTTCTAGTTTGCCTGGATGGGAACCCATGCTCGGTTTCCAGCTTGAAAATCTTCTTCTGAAAAATAGAGCTCTTCTTTACCAGGCACTTGGAATTCATGCTCAAGATGTTGTGATAGATAATCCCTATTTTCAAAAAGCCTCAGGTCGCAAAAAAGGATGCCAAATTGATTATCTGATTCAAACGCATTCAAACACTCTTTTTATCTGTGAAGTCAAAATGCGACGTCGTGAATTGGGGCTTGAAGTGATCGACGCAATGAAAACCAAAATAGAGTCTCTCAGCTTCCCAAAAGGCTTCGGGATTTCGCCTGTACTGTTTTATTTAGGCCCAGTCTCCGATGCCTTATTAAGCAGCCGCTATTTTTACCGGATTATCGGTATTGCCGATTTGTGAGCAAAAGGTTCATATATACCCAAGGAATTTCAAAATTTGGTTTTTGACTGCGCTAGCATCCCCACCTTTGCAGCCGCGTCCATCGGCCATGTGCAAGCACATGGCCTGCTTCCGCGTCGGCTGCGCCTGCTGCAAATCTGGGGCGCTAGCTTTGTCAAAAACCAAATTTTGAAATTCCTTGGGTATATCCATGCCGCTTAATTTAGGTCTTCTCTGAATAAGTCGCTATGTTTTAAAATTGATGACATTTATGTTTAAAAAGGTGCTTTTAGCCGCTTGTTTAATCTGTTCTTTTGTCCTAGGGGCTCAG
>DASUCX010000220.1:0-2815 GCA_036275855.1 Rhabdochlamydiaceae bacterium | reverse complement strand
CGCCTGCATGATCGATTGAATCTCTTCTGAGCTTAGGCGCGGAGTCGTTTCGCGGATTCCATCGTCAAAACCATCTTTGAGAAGCCCTGAGTCCATATCGCTAAATTGACGCTTCAAATTACGCCCTGTCTCAAGGCCAATACAGTAACTCACTTTTTCACGAGTCGATTTCATAAAAAATCTCCTATTTTAGGTCATATATATCACCATTCAAGCTGATAATCAAGAATTCTGATATAATTCTGCCTATGAAGACGAAAATTCAAGAAAAAACTTCTCTTTTGGCAGTCCTGCAAGAGCTGTCTCCGGAAAGCTCAAAAAATACCTTGAAATCATGGATCGAACAAGGCCGTGTGTCGGTCAATGATACCCGCGTCTCTTCCACCCGCCAAGAACTCCTTCCCGGCCAGGAACTCAAAGTCGGCCCTAAAGCCGCCTATACAGAACACGGCATCAAAATCCTCTACGAAGATGAGCATTTTGTGGTCATCGACAAACCCGATAAACTCCTGACAGTAGCGACCGCCGCAGAAAATGAAAAGACCGTCCATGCCATCTTAAAAAGAAGGCTCCGCCGCATGGTCTATCCCGTGCATCGCCTCGACCGAGACACCTCCGGCGTCATGCTTTTTGCTTATACGTCTCAGGCACGCGATGTCTTAAAGGAGCAGTTTGCCAGCCACTCGATTGACCGTATTTACATGGCTATTGTTGAAGGAACACCTCCTGCAAAGGGAACGTGGAAAAGCACTCTTGTCGAAGACGATTTTTTCTTTGTAAAAAGCCTAGAAGCACCCATAAAATACCAAAGCGCTTTCCGAGCAAAAGAGGCTGCACGGCATCGGCAAAGGAGATCTTTTATCGAGCAAAAGCTCCAGAGCGAAGCATCGGGCAAGCTGGCCATCACCCATTATGAGGTCGTCAAACAAAGGAAACAGACGGCCCTGATGAAATTTACCCTAGAAACAGGACGTAAAAACCAAATCCGCGTCCATACTTCGGAAGCAGGCTTTCCAATCTTGGGTGATACCAAATACGGCGCAAGCGCCAACCGGCGCAGACTCTGCCTGCATGCCCATATCTTAGGCTTTCATCATCCGTTTCGGAATAAGAAGATGAAGTTCGTCTCCCCCCTTCCTGAATACTTCGCTAGTATTTAATTTTTCTCCTTTCCATGCTTGAAAAAATAAGCTATTTCTTCTTTTGTCTTCTTACCTTTTGCAACTTCCACGACTAAATCTTCGTAAACTTCATCCTGAAATCGAATAGGCACTTTGTTTGCCTTCAAAAACACATAAGCAGCAAGAAATCCCGTTCGCTTGTTCGCATCATTAAAAGGATGATTGCTGACGATATGAAAAAGGTAGACGGCTGCCTTGTCGTATATTGTTGGATACAAATCATCCCCAAACATTGAGGCTTTGGGCGCTTCAATAGCAGAAATCAAAAGATTCACATCTCTAGTCCCATGCAATCC
Source organism: Rhabdochlamydiaceae bacterium (assembly GCA_036275855.1). Lineage (GTDB taxonomy): Bacteria > Chlamydiota > Chlamydiia > Chlamydiales > Rhabdochlamydiaceae > PALSA-1444. Next base: position 1,338 of record DASUCX010000220.1, on the reverse strand, counting down.
TCCAAACTTCTCAATCAGGGCTTCATGCATTGCTAAAACTTCTTCAAGGGTCAGATACTTGATCATTTTTTAGATAATCTTTTTAAGACAGGAGCTTTTTCATCGAGTAAATTTTCAAGGAGTTCATCAAATTCATCTTTTGGAAGATCTTTACCCTTTTTCTTGCCTTTTTTCGTTTGCAAAGTAGGTAGGTGTTCGATCACAAATTGTCTCAAAGTCACCCCTTCTTTGGTTGCCAACATCTTGATATAGGTGTGCTGAGCAACAGGTACATCTATCGTTAATCTAACAGTTTCATTTTTGCTAGCCATATCCAAACCCCTTTTGAACTTAATTTTGCCGTATCGCCGTAAATACGTCAATACGGATTTGTTAACCAATTAATTTTCAAAGGGTTATAAAATCACATTCCATACATTGTCGCATCTTTGTTTATAAAGTGTTTTATGTTACAATATCTCTATGCCATTGCAAATTAACACCTCTCAAATAACAGAAGCCTGTTCATTCGCTTTTAATTTTACTCAATCACTTCTTTATGGCAAAAGTGGGACCTATAAGATTGGAACTATTTCAGTGGAATTTAAAAAGCGCGGTCCCATTATCAATGGTGTTTACAAGACATTAAAAAACACGACAGAGCTCATCCTAGAAATCGCAATGCTACGTTTTTGCTACACCTTTGTCCATGAAATGGGACATGCAATTGCGGCTAAAATGCTCACTGGCAAATCGTCTTTTGTGACCATTTCCCATTTAAGATCATCCCGATGCCGACGGCCAGAACCTTGTAGCGATAGGGATAAAAAGATTATCCTAGCTGCTGGGCTTCTGGCTAGCGCCCTTTTTACGTGCACCCAAGTCTTTCTAACAGCGATGCTTTTTTCGTCCTTCCCCCTCATTGTGAGGGTCATATATTTTGGTGCAGCTGCGAACAGTCTATACGAGTATTGGTATCTGCTTTCTTCGGTATTAAGTAATAATAAAGACTGGGGAAAGCTCCGAAAGATAGACCCCAAAAGCTTTTTCCTAACAGCCTCTGCCGTGACCGTTCTTTACGCCTTATGCCTTCATTCGATATTCAAGAGATAATCTATGACACTGCAAGTTTACACCGCTCAGATAAAAGAAGCCTGCTACACTGCTATTAATTTTAGCCAATCGCTTCTTTATGGCAAAAGTGGGATCTATAGGATAGGAACCATTTCAGTGAAATTTGAAAAACGTCTCTGCGGTGCTATACTGTGGGGCGGTGAATTTTTTCATTTTGACCTGCGTGAAAGCTCCCGCGGTTCGTCTATCAAAAAGGAGGCCGTATTAATAATACTGCCCTCTTTT
>DASUCX010000219.1:0-5885 GCA_036275855.1 Rhabdochlamydiaceae bacterium | reverse complement strand
AAAGAGTCTTCAAGAATCCCCGAGATCTCTGCACTCCCCAGGGGAACGGTTCAACATGAGCTGTCCGAACTCCGAGAAGGAGTCAAAAAGCTGAGTGATAAGCAGACCCGGCTGAACATGGCTCCTCTCAAAGACCTTCATCAAGAGCTCGATGAGCTCACTCTCAAAGAAATGGATGCCATCAAGGAAGTGATTGAAGCTGAAAAAACGCACAACAGCTGGGGTTATAATCAGCTGCTCTTTTCTCTCGGGGCCGCAGCCGCTTCGATCATTGGCGGAATGTATCTCATGGCAAGTGGCAACGCTGAAGGGCAAAAATTCATCTACACAGGTTCTGTGACCCTCGCAAATGCCTTGATGGATCATCTCGGCGCATGGACAGCGCTCTCAAAACTTGTTTCCTTTGGGAACGCGACGGTCGAATATGCGACCGGCCTCCTCCCCTATGCCGTTTCACTTTTCACGATGGCCTACACCACCTATAACGCGTATTTCGTTGCTCAAAACGACTTAATGGCGTGGATCAACTCAAGCCTCTCTTACATCAATACCACACTCAGCATCGGAGCCATCTATACCACGGCAAAAAAAGGAATCGCCGACGTCCATCTCATCGACATCCAAGCCCAAACCACCCTCGCAACGAGAAAAGTAGAGCCTATTACTCGACGAAATGAAGCGCTTGGCGATAATGCGAATACCTTTGCCAAGCAAACCAAAAGAACGTTGCAAGATTGTATTAGAATAAACAGCGCTGCCATGGCGCACCAATAGAAGTAAAGGAGTAACTATGACAAGAGTCGCCCGTGAATTTGAAAACCTGATCTTGGCCGTCCGCAGCTCCGTCGCAGCCCAACGCCCCGCTTGCTGCGAATTGCTTGACAATCTGATTGTGAAAACAAAAGAGTGCTTTGCAAAGCAAAAAACAAGCCAATATTGGGGAATTTTCTTCCAAGTCGCTGCACCTACCGTCGGTTGGGTGGGAAGCGCCTCAGGACGGTATACCGCAGCGAACGGCATTCAATGGGGTTCTAAACTCGGCGATGTCCTTAAAACTTTGTTTGATGCGAAAGGTTTGGACCATCAAGCAACCCAAAAACAAATTGATAATGTCTCTGCTGAAATGGCTGCTGTTAACCAAGGCCAAGCGACATTCTTGCAAAGCTTAGAAAATGCAATGCAACGGCATCAGCAAATTCAAGACAATGCAAAACGATAGTTTTACGAGATAGAGATAAAATGACCACCACTCCTGTCGTACCAATTACCTCTTCTCCCCTAAGTTTTAAGGGATTTTTCGAAAACGCTTGTTTGATTCCTTATAAAGACTTATTTGCAAATCAAGCCGATGCTCTACAAGATCAACCACTTGTTCAATCTCTTTGCGAGATGGATTTGACGGAATATAAGATTGTACGAGCAGAAAGCGATGAACTAAATAACTATACATACCCATCTCCTGTCCGTCGAATTGCGGGTCTTTTTGCACTAATAATGTTCGGGATGTTCGCAGGAATCTATTTAAGAGGACAATTGAGCAGATACGTTTCACTTTGGGACGGAGTCCCTTTCGATTTCATGGTTTCTACTTGGATCTCTGCCTTCTTTTTCGCCTTAGTAGGCGAAAAGATTCTTTTCTATGATCGCCAAAGACTCGAAAATAAAATTGATGAAATCAGCCTTAAGAGGCGCGAGCGTTTGGAGGCTAAGGTATCCCAATTGAAAAATCAGCTAGATAAAGCTAAAATAAATTCAGTAAGCTATACAGAATTATCTCAACTTAGTGCTGCACACGGTAAAATCAATTCAAATCTGAACCGACACTCGATAAAAAAAGGGGAAGAAGCCAAAAAAGATTCCTAGCTCGTCCCGAAAAAATCCCTAAACAGGTATGATGGGACCATGGAATCGGAAAATGAAGAAGCCATACCGTGGAGCGTCTGGCTCAGAGATAAGCTTAAGTTTATCGAAGGGGTGGGCGAATATGGTGTTCTCCTCGTCAACGTCATCAAAGCCGCGGTCAAAAAACCTCCGGCTCTAGCTCTTTTTTTAAAACAACTCTACGATGTCGGCGTTGCCTCGCTGCCGGTGGTCTCGATCACGGGATTGTTCACAGGCCTGGTGCTGGCGGCGCAATCTTTTTATCAGCTGGCTGATAAGGGACTCACGACTTTGACAGGCCTATTGGTGGCAAAAGCCATGATCACCGAGCTCGGACCCGTTTTGACGGCCTTCATGGTGACAGGCCGTGTGGGAGCCGCGATGTGCGCAGAACTCGGCACGATGAGGGTGACTGAACAGGTCGATGCCTTAGAGACGATGGCCGTCAACCCTAACCGGTATCTGCTGGCGCCCAGGATTTTAGCAGGGACCTTCATTATGCCGCTGCTGACGATTTTCAGTATCCTCATGGGGATCTTAGGCGGCTATGTCATTGCTGTTTACTTCTTTGGGATGTCGCCCACCGGCTACTTTGATCCGATGCCGCTGCATATCACAATGTTCGACCTGCTCACAGGAATTGTCAAAGCGTTTGTCTTTGGCGGGATCATCATGACGATCTCCTGCTACAAAGGGATGAAGACCTCCGGCGGAGCCGCAGGCGTCGGAAGTGCAACGACCAATAGCGTCGTCTTGTCGTATTGCTGCATCTTATTCACGAACTTCTTCCTGACGCTGGCCTTGAATATCTTCCGTAGCCAATTACAGAAATTACTATGATCGAAATCCGCAACCTAAAAAAAAGCTTTAAGAAATCGAAAGTCCTCGATGGAGTCGATCTTGAAATCCAGAACGGAGAGACCCTGGTCATTTTGGGAAGATCGGGAACGGGCAAAAGCGTTCTGTTAAAGCATATCATTGGCATCACCAAACCCGATGACGGGACAATCGATATCGATGGAAACCGAATCTCAGATCTATCGGGTCCTGAGCTCTATAAAGCCGTCATCAACATGGGGATGCTGTTTCAAGGAGCAGCTCTCTTTGATTCGATGACTGTCGAAGAAAATACCGGCTTTTTCTTAAGTCAACATGGGGACACAGCGACCGGAGCTAAACTCTCTGAGCAAGAAATCAAAGACAGGGTCTCCCATGCCCTTGAAATGGTCGGTCTTGCCGGGACGCAGCAGAAGATGCCGTCCGAGCTATCCGGTGGAATGAGAAAACGGGCCGCACTGGCACGCCTGATCGTCTACCGTCCCTCGATCATCCTCTATGATGAGCCGACAACGGGACTAGATCCGATCACTTCAATGCAGATCAACGAGCTGATCGTCAAGACCCAGCACGAACTCAAAGCAACAAGCATCGTAGTGACACATGATATTTTGTCAGCCCTCCATGTGGCCGATCGGCTGGCTCTGCTGGATCAAGGAAAAATTATACATATTGCAGAACCTGAAGCTTTCATGAAAATCGACAATCCTATAATTGAATTCTTAAGAGACCTCTTGCATAATTAAGGGTTCGTCGCTTTTCGAGATTATTTTGACCGCTTTTCGATCCGTTGAATGGGGGTAATATTAAGATCAATATTACCCCCATTCAACGGATCGAAAAGCGGTTCAAAAGAACTCGAAAATCGACAGAACCTTAATTACGCAAGCGGTCTCAGGAAGACAATTACCGAAGGTCCGCGTAAAATGGGAAGGGAATGAATACGTCTATTAAAAACTTTTTGATTGGAACCTTTCTCCTGGCTGGCCTTGGGATCTTCGCAGGGCTCGTCATGTTTTTGAAACCTGCCGTCGGGGATGAAAAGCAAACCATCTATCTCCGCTTTTCCAACATCAATAAGATCAACGTCGGCACCCGCGTCCTCTTTGCCGGTAAACCAGTCGGTGTCGTGACGGCCGTCAACGAGATCTTCCACGCCAGAGAGACGCAGCCGAGCGATGAGCTGGGAAGACTTTACTTCTACGAGCTCACGTTGAAGATCGACTCCAAAGTCCACGTCTACAGCACCGACCAGATCAGCTTGCAAACGTCTGGTCTTTTAGGAGAAAGATCGATCGGGATTACTCCCCGAACACCTCCTGTCGGAACGACTCCCCAAATGATCTCATCCAAAAGCCCCGTCTATGCCGATTCCGTCGATCCGCTGGAAAATACCTTCAGCCGACTTTCCGACATCGGCGAAAAACTCAACGACACCGTCGATCTCGTGAAGAATTGGTTCGAAGAAAATGAAACCAAACTCAGCTACGCTGTCGCCTCTTTCGGTTCAGCTATGAGCCAGGTCGACGCCGTCGGCCGCTCTGTCAATGAACACGACCTGATCTCTCAACTCAAAGAAGGCACCATTGCGCTCACAGCCTCTGCACAAAAAATCGATACTGCTCTTGCTCAGATGAGCAAAGACGGTGTCTTTGAGAATGTTGGTCCTGCAGTGGCCCACCTCAAAGACGTTTCGAAATCGCTTGATACCGTTTGCCAAACGATGGCGTCCGGAGAAGGAACCTTTGGAAAGCTCTTCAAAGATGACGATTTTTATCTTCGGATGACCGCCGTAATGAGCAAGATGGATACGCTCATGAACGATGTAAACCACTATGGCGTCCTCTTCCATCTCAACAAGAGCTGGCAGCGCACACGTGTGAAACGGGTCACCGCGCTCAATGCCCTCGAAACCCCCGATTCTTTCAAAAATTACTTCCAGAAAGAGATCGACCAGATCAACACGGCTATGGCCCGCCTTTCGATGGTGATCGAGCGGTCTCAAGAAGAGGGCGGCCCTAAAATGCAAGAGAGCGCACAATTTAAAGAAAACTTCGCCCAGCTCATGAGACAAGTGACAGAGATGTCGAACAACCTCCATCTCTATAACGAAAAACTCAATGAAGTTTTGACAGAATAATGGCCAAAGAACCGTATTCCCAACTGACTAAAGGCACCTTTATCATCGCCAGCCCCGACATCAACGCAGGCATGTATTTCCGCGGGGTGATCCTCCTTTGCGAGCATGGTCCTTCAGGATCGTTTGGACTCTTGGTCAATAAAGCCCTTGATGTCGAGATCCCTGAAGAAGTGATCAACATCAAAGAGATCGCCAATCCCCGCGTGCAAATCCGGGCCGGAGGCCCTCTGCAACCGAGCCAGATGATGCTCCTGCATTCAAGCGATCAGCAGCCCGATCTGACCCTCAAACTCTCCGAGGGCATCTACCTCGGCGGAGATCTCCAATTTCTCCAAGAAGCAATGACCGACACCAATGGTCCTGCTGTGCGGCTTTGTTTTGGGTATTGCGGCTGGGGCCCTGGCCAGCTTGAACAAGAATTCCTAGCCGGCATGTGGTTTATCTGCCCTGCCTCTGCTCACCACGTCTTTGAAACCCCACCTGAAAAACTCTGGCAGACGCTCCTCCGTGAAATGGGCGGCAAATACGCGACCCTCTCGATGATCCCGGAAGATTTAAGCTTGAATTAGAGTCTACTAAAGAGACCCAAATGGCAGACAAATTTGACAGAGAAGAGGCAAAAAAATTTCTCCTTGCAAAAGAAGAAAAAGAGAAAGAGCATGGAGAAAAAAAAAGAAAAGCCCTTCTCAATAAAACAATCTCAGTATTAGAGAAAGCGTTTAAAGGATCATCCGTTGAAGTTTATTTAATTGGATCGATTTTACAGCCCTTTAATTTCACTTCCCAGTCTGAGATTGATGTTGTGCTTAAAAACTACACCGGTGATCGATTCGAATTTTGGGCAAAACTAGAAAGGGAAATTGGGAGAAAGGTCGAGATCATCCCTTTTGAAACCTGTCATTTTCAAGAGCTTGTTATAAAAAATGGTTTTAAGGTAGTTTAGTTGAGATGGAAAAATATGCGATTCTTTTAGGATATTTTGATAAACAGATGATTTTCGTGAAAAGGCTTTATAGCGAAATCGTAA
>DASUCX010000218.1:0-6355 GCA_036275855.1 Rhabdochlamydiaceae bacterium | reverse complement strand
CCGACGCAGTCAAAAACCAACTTTTGAGTTTATTTGGGTATAAAATATGCTTATTTTTTTGGCATGGATGTCTAAAATATGGGTATGTTTTTGAACATGCATGCTCGTTTTTCGCCCATAATCTTTAATGTAGAAGGCTTAACCACTGTATGCTGCGATATCTCTGGCTCATGAAGACCAAAAATAAAGTTTCCGTTTTTTAAGTCAAAGTTAATTAGTCTTGGGCGGCGATGCTGGAAAGCCCGGAATCTCCCACGATTAGCCAATAAGAGCCTTGATTGGGCTGGAGCTGGGCAGTGATAAGCGGCAGATAGGTCGATTCTAGCGTCGCGCTTTTGACGCCGGGGATTTTCCACTGGCGATGATAGAGTTTGGCCCAAAACTTTTGCAAGAGTGGAAACGAAAAGGGGAGCGCGGACGCCAGGTGAGGAAAAAGGTTATGTCTGCTGGAGGTGCTGTAGCCGTTATAGAGGGCTTCTAAATGGCAGAGATTTGAAAATCCGAGCAGATGGAACGGCCAGCGGATGGTCACCACTTCTGCACGCAGCCCTACAAGATCCCCATAGAGATATTGGCGGGAGACTTCTTTTCCTTTGAGATCTTCGACAATCACTTCGTAGCTGTCAAGCCAGGCGCCTTCTGGGTCAGAGTGGGGATTTTTCCAAGCAACCCACTCCGATTTTGTATTGCCGGTCATGACGATTTTTCCCACTCTTTGGTCTGACGTTAAACGAAAAAACGTGCAAGAAATCGCTGCCAGGGTCCCAACGAGATAAAAACAGCTCCAGCCGATCAGCCGCTGCAATGAGAATTTAAAAGGAAGGGATTTGGAAAAGCGCCGATAGATAAAAAAGCCGATTAAAGCTGCAGTAGTTAGAAACGTCAGCCAGGGGAATTCTTTGGGGAGGAGCAGAAAAAGCGCTAACGAGAGAGTTCCTAGAGTGACGTCAAGGAGACGGAGAAGGGTTGATTTTTTTGGCTGCCAGGCGAGAGTATACGATCGTAGGGCTAATAGAAAAAAAAGCCAACCCATTAGTCGACGTGCACCAGTTTAAGTCCGATGATTCCGATGATAATGAGCATGATCGAAAGGAGACGGACAATATGGTGAGAGTCTCCGAAGAAAATAATGCCTGTCACGACGGTTCCGGCAGCGCCGATCCCGGCCCAGACGGCATACGCCGTTCCTATGGGGATGGTTTTCATCGCCTGCGAAACAGAAAAGAAGCTTAGCACAATGAAAATAACGGTAATGACACTCGGAATGAGCTTGCCAAATCCTTGGCTGTATTTAAGGGCAATGGTAAAGCAGATTTCAAAAAATCCTGCCAATAATAAAAATATCCACGCTGTCGACATGTTATTAACTTATAACCAAATGACTAATATCATTCCAGCAGATGATGACACGGTCATCACGCTCTGTGCCTAAAATAGAAATCGAGGCAGGGGATAAGACAAGTTCATTGCCGAAAGCAGGAGCCTGCCCCAGCCACACGGTTGCAAAAATCCTTAGAAAATGGGCGTGCGAGAAAAGGGCGATTTTCCCTTCCAATGAATGGACTTGATGCAAAAAATGGTGAGCGCGCTGAACGATTTGCTCCGGCGATTCCCCGCCGGGAGTCCCTTTTTCAAAGAGATTCCAGCCGGGATTTTTTTCACAGATCTGCTGGGTTGTCAGCCCTTCATACTGGCCATAATTCCATTCTTTAAGGTCGGAATTGATGGTTGGATCATACCCACAGAGTTTGCAGGTTTCTAAGGCTCTTTTTAAAGGGCTTGAAAACACTTTGCTGAACTTTTCCTTCGCCAGCCGCTGCTTTAATTGCTCGGCCTGTTTTTGGCCGAGCTGGGTTAAAGATAAATCTGTTATGCCGGTGTGGCGGCCGTTTTCCGACCACTCGGTCGCTCCATGACGAATGAGGTATAAATTAGGGGAGGTAGTTTTTTGCGACACGTGTAAACTCTCTGATTTGTTTGGCTTGCCAGGCTTGTGATTTTTTGAGTTCTTGAGCAAGCAGTCGCGCCACGAGCGGCGCCGATTCAATAGCTGCCCTTGCATCTAAAAAGAGAATGCGGGTGCGTCTAGCGAGGATATCTTCAACGGTACGTGCCATTTCATGCCGTGCGGCCCAAACGACTTCAGCAAAAGTGTAGGGAAGGGTTGGCGTAATGCACTGGCCCAGCTTGTGATTTTTGCGGATCAGGGCTTTGATCGCTTTTGCATCGGTGCCATAGAGGCTCCAGTGTTTGGACCTGTCCACTTGGGCCGCTGCTTTTTCATACCCGTGCAGACGAAGATTGGCGGTGATGCATCCGCGATAAGGCAAGTCTGCGACGGAAATGGCTTTGCTCATGACATCTTGGGCCATTTTGCGAAATGTTGTCCATTTGCCTCCGGCAATGGTCACTAGTCCCGATTTAGAGACTGTAATCACATGATCGCGGGAGATTTCTGATACTGACTTCCCGGAGGTTTTAATTAGAGGCCGCTGTCCGGCATAGATGCTTAAGATGTCATTTTTTGTTGGGGCTTTGTGGAGATAGCGGGCAGCGTGTTTAAGTAAAAAGGTGATCTCTTCTTTAAAGGGTTTAGGTTCTAAAGAGGCTTTATCGACCAAGGTGTCGGTTGTTCCAACGAGGACTTTTCCATGCCAGGGGACTAAGAAAATCACCCGCTGATCATCGGTGTGAGGAATTAAAATGGCGGTATGGCTGGGAAGGAAAGAGGCGGGCAAAACCAGGTGGATCCCTTGGCTGGGCTCCATCAGGATTTTGGCTTTTTTGTCGTCTGCTCTTCGCAGATTATCGGAAAAGATTCCTGTGGCATTGATGACGACTTTAGCTTTGAGGTTATAGTGTTTGCCGGTCTCGAGGTCTTTAGCACGAACGCCGTCGATCCTCTGCTCTTTTTTTAAGAGGGAAGAGACGTGCATGTAATTGACAAGTGTTGCTCCTTGGTCGGCTGCGGTTTGAGCTAGCGTGATCGCAAGCCTAGAGTCGTCGAATTGTCCGTCATAATAAAGGGCTCCGCCACGGAGTCCTTTTCTTTCGATGGTCGGAATGGCTTGCAAGGTTTGCTTACGGGTCAGATGACGCGACGATTCTAATCCGAGCTTTCCGGCTAAAAGATCGTAGACTTTCAAACCAATACCATAAAACGGCCCTTCCCACCAATGGTAGAGCGGAACTAAAAAGGGGAGGTGATGGACGAGGTGAGGGGCATTATCGCATAAAAGGCCCCGTTCTCGCAGGGCTTCAATCACTAACCCAATGTTGCCTTGTTGGAGATATCTTAATCCACCGTGGATCAGCTTTGTGCTACGGCTTGAGGTTCCCTTGGCAAAATCGCTTTGCTCCAAAAGAAGAGTTTTATAGCCACGAGAAGCGGCATCGACGGCTGTACCCAATCCGGTCGCGCCGCCTCCGACAATCACGATATCCCACCGCTCTTTTTCGAGCTCTTGGATCATCCGATTTCGATTCATCTTATGACTGTTCCCAGTTTTGTGCGCAGTCGATCGCTTTTTCCCATTTGCGGCAAAGAATTTGGACTTTGTCAGCAGGCATGGCGGGAGTAAAGGTTTTGTCTTTTTGCCAAGAGGCCGCTGCTTCTTCTTTGTTTTTCCAGAAACCGATAGCGATGCCAGCTAAAAAAGCAGCGCCCAGCGCTGTTAATTCGGTGACTTTAGGCCGGATCACAGGCGCTCCCATGAGATCGGCTTGAAATTGCATTAGAAGGTTGTTTTCTACTGCACCGCCGTCAACACGGATCTCTGCGATTGACATCCCCGCATCAGCCTGCATCGCCTTTAAAACATCCCTAACTTGAAAAGCGATGCTGTCTAAAGCACTCCTTGCAATATGCGCAGCGGTCGATCCTCGTGTCAGTCCGACAAGAGTCCCCCTAGCATAAGGGTCCCAGTAGGGCGCGCCAAGTCCCGTGAAAGCAGGAACAAAAAAGACGCCTTCGCTATCAGGAACCGAAGCCGCCAGCTTTTCAATATCGGCCGATTTTTTGATCAGTCCTAAATTATCGCGGATCCACTGAACGACGGCGCCGCCGTTAAAAACGCTGCCTTCAAGAGCATAGACGATTTCGTCTTTGATTTGATAAGCAATGGTCGTGAGAAGGTTGTTTTTGGAGGCAACCGGTTGCGAGCCTGTATTCATAAGCAAAAAACAGCCTGTGCCGTAGGTGGTTTTGACCATTCCTTTGGAAAAACAGGCTTGTCCGATTAAAGCCGCTTGTTGGTCACCGGCAATGCCGCTGATCGGTATCGATCCTGCGAGTAGGGGAGTATTGGTTTTCCCATAGATTTCACTCGAGCTTCTCACCTCTGGCAAGATCTCTTTGGGGATATTGAGGATTTTTAAAAGATCTTCGTCCCATTTGAGTGTATGGATATTGAAAAGAAGTGTGCGAGAGGCATTGGAGACATCGGTCATGTGGCAGGCGCCGCCGGTCAGTTTCCATAACAGCCAGGTGTCGACGGTTCCAAAGGCGAGCCCTCCTTTTTTAGCCCGTTCTAAAGCGCCTGGAATACTTCTCAAGATCCAGAACAGTTTCGTTCCGGAAAAATACGGATCTAATAGCAGCCCTGTTTTTTGCTGAAAGAGTGGTTCAAGGCCCTTCCCTTTTAATTCTTGGCAGATTTCTGTCGTCCTTCGGTCTTGCCAAACGATAGCATTGGCTAGTGGTTTGCCGCTCTTCCGATCCCACACAACAGTTGTCTCGCGTTGATTGGTGATGCCAATGGCGGCGATTTGGTCGGGGCTGATTTGTCCTTTGGCTACCACTTCGCTGATGCAGGAGGCTTGCGATGACCATATTTCTTGTGGATCGTGTTCCACCCAGCCCGGAGAGGGGAAGAGTTGCGTAAACTCCTTTTGTGCGGCCGAGTGAATATTCCCTTCACGGGAAATTAAAACGGCCCTGGAACTCGTGGTTCCTTGGTCGAGAGCTAAGATATACTTCATTTTTTCAAAGTGAAGCTTTATAGTTTAATTTTCAAGTAGGAGAGTGGTGGATGAGTATTTTTTGGGGAGAATTAATTGGGACAATGATTTTGGTGTTGCTGGGCAATGGGGTTGTTGCCAACGTGTTGCTCGGTAAAACCAAAGGCCACAGCAGTGGCTGGATTGTGATCAGTGCAGGCTGGGGATTTGCCGTTGCCATGGCAGTCTATATCACAGGATGGGCCAGTGGAGGCCATTTTAATCCGGCAGTAACACTGGGATTCTGCATTGCAAATAAAACGGCATGGTCGCTCGTTCCGCTCTATCTGACAGGGCAATTTGTCGGAGCCTTTATCGGACAAGCACTCGTTTGGCTGTCGTATTATCCTCACTGGCAAAAAACTCCCGATCCTCAAATGAAGCTCATGAGTTTTTGTACGCAGCCTGCGATCCGCAGCTACCAATGGAATTTCGTCTGTGAAATGATCGGCACGATGGTGCTGCTTTTAGGCGTTCTAGGGATTTTTGACATGCATAATGGAATGAACAATGCGATGGGTCCTTATGCCGTCGGGATCTTGATCTTTGCTATTGGCCTCTCTTTAGGCGGACCGACCGGCTATGCGATCAATCCAGCACGCGATTTAGGCCCGCGAATCATGTATGCCCTTCTCCCTGTTAAAGGGAAAGGGTCAGCGGATTGGAGGTATTCATGGATTCCGGTGTTTGGACCGCTGCTGGGCGCAGCGATCGGAGCTGTGATCTATTTGCTCTACATTCAACCCCTGAAATCACTCCTGGAAAATGCGATGTAGGACAGCTATTTCTTGAATGCTGAACGAAGGCATAAGGTGTAAAGAACGGCCACGGCAGAGGCTGTTAGGAAAAAGCTTTCTAAGCCTCTTTTCCGGAGCTCTCCCCAATCCCCTTCAGCTTTAATTAATCCCTGAAAAATCAGATAACAATAATCTTCTAGAATGTTCGCAAGAGCACCAAAATATATGACCCTCACAATGAGGGGGAAGGACGAAAAAAGGGTCGCTGTTAGAAAGATTTGGGTGCATGTAAAAAGAGCGCCAGCCAGAGGTCCTGCAGCTGCGATGATCTTTTCAACTCTGTCGCTATAACCATTCTCCCTTAGGCATAGGGATGTTTCAGAATGGCTAATGATCACAGAAGGCGATTCGCCAGTGAGTGTTTTAGTTGCAATTGCATGTCCCATTTCATGGACAAAAATGTAGCAAAAACGTAACGCTGTGATTCGTAGAATGGGCATTAGCGTATTATTAAATGTCTTGTTATACTGTGGGGCGGTGAATTTTTTCATTTTGACCTGCGTCAAAGCCCCGGGGTTTGTCTATCAAAAAGAGGGCAGTATTATTAATACGGCCTCCTT
>DASUCX010000217.1:0-2492 GCA_036275855.1 Rhabdochlamydiaceae bacterium | reverse complement strand
TGGCCAGATTGGAGAGGTAATGGGCCTCTGTTAAAGCGCTGTCGCCGCCGCCGATCACAGCCACGGTTTTATCTTTAAATTGCATCCCATCGCAAGGAGCGCAGGTGAAAATGGTCGAAAAGAGATTCTCTTTTTCTCCGGGAACTCCTAGAAGCTTAGGCAATGCTCCGAGAGCAATGATACATGTGCGGGCTCTGATTTTTTGAACTTTGGAAGGATCAGCGCTGCTTTGAACCGTGAAGACAAAGGGCTGCTTGGAGACGTCAACGTCGACGACACGCCCATGCACAAAAAGAGTTCCACAGGTTTTGGCTTGCTTGTGCAGATCATCTGCAAGCTCAGCTCCTGAGATTTCGATTGCACCGGGCCAGTTATGGACGCTATGCGATTGAACGATGATCCCGCCGGGGCTGGGTCCTGTAATCACGACGGGTTGGAACCCCGCTTGGCTGACTTGGACTGCAGCCGTCATGCCTGCAACGCCGCCGCCTAAGATCACAACAGGATATTCTTCATCTAAAATGGGGGCCGCTGCGAGGGGATTAAAGCCGAACAACAAAGCGAGCGCAAGAGAAACGAATTTTTTTAATCGCATAGGGCCATTATAACAGAAATGAAATTAAAGATATTTTTTTAATCGACTCGAGATTTTCTTGCTTCAAAAAAAAATTATTCGTATGAGGAGGTCATATGAAGCTAAAAATAAGTTTGGCTTTGAGTTGTTTAATAGTGGCGCTTTATGCCGATGAAATCGCTGTCGAAAATGGCAATGAGGTTGTCTGGATCGGCGCGACTAAGCCACCCGAACGGCCAATCAAAGAAAAAGTGATTACCTGCAGTTATGATTGCGACCTCTTTAGCAAAGATAAAAAAGTTGAATTTTTTAACATCGAATTTCTTTGGTGGACGGTCAACGAAGGCGCACTTGACTATGCGATCAAACAGAAAAAGCCTGCGTGGGGAACGCCGACGGATGCTGTCGGCCATTATAAACGGGCTGAATTTGATTGGTCTCCGGGAGTCCGTTTCAATATCGGGTATTTCAATGCTCCCCATTTTTGGGACGCCTATGCGCAGTACACCTATTTCTTTTCTTCAGGAAGCGAAACGGCCAAAGCTCCCCACGCCCCAGATCTATTTTTGAACGGTACCTGGCCACAGCCCGATCCTTCCGGGACAGTGCCTCTTGCTCGCGCTGAGAGCGAAGTGAGCCTGATGCTAAATATAGTCGATCTATTTATGACACGCCGCTTCCATCCGAATCCTCATTTAAGAATCCGGGTCTTTGGAGGTCCGACCATCGCCTGGATTAGCCAGAAATGGGAAATCAATTATCGAGATACCGCGGCGAATCGAAGCCATTTGCACAATAAGTGGCATTTTGTTGGAGCAGGTATGGAACTCGGAGGTATTTTCGATTGGTTTATGGGAAAAGGCGGCTACTATTTAACTGCTGGTAGCTCGCTCTCTTTCCTTGGAGGGGATTATCACAATGTGACCAAGCAGCATTCTTCCGTGACAGGGGAGCTGCCCCTAAGAAATGCCCATTACCAAGATACGCGGCTGGTTCCCCATTTTCAGGCCTATGGCGGCCCGTCTTGGCAGCAATCGTTCAAAAAGATTCGTACAGAAATTTTTATCGGCTATGAATTCAATATCTGGGGAAATTTGCATGAGGTGATCCGGACGTCATTTGATACCGGCACATCGCCAACCTCTCCCAAACTGACTTCTCTCGATTCCGGGTGGGTTGGTCTTCAGGGACTTACTTTTCGCTGGAATCTCGATTTCTAAGCTATTTATTATTAGATACTTATGAAAAACGTGAGTTATAGAGCCTTGTTCTATAACTCACTTTTATGTATATAATTGAGTTATAGAGGCGAGGTTTATAACTCAATGCGCTGGAATTGGCAACTTCCCGAGTGGCCCAAATTTAGCTACGATGTTCTCACGATTTCCGAAAGAGAAAAGCGCTTTCTTTTACAGATCGGAAGCGCTTCCGCTTTTTTAAAAAATATAGAGCACCACGAATACCACCGCTTTGTTGTAGAGATTCTGAGTTCAGAGGGATTAGAAAGTTCTAAAATAGAGGGGGAACTTCTCGATAGAGAGAGCCTCCAATCTTCAATCAAACAACATTTTGGCCTTCATCCTCGAAAAAAAGAGAATAATAAAGAATCTCGAATGGCAAAACTCCTCTGCGATGTGTATGAAACGTTTGCCCAGCCTCTCTCACATGAAATGGTTTGGCGTTGGCACTTAGAGCTTTTCAAAGAGCAGTCGCATATCGTAGATTCAGGCAGATACCGCACGCATGCGGAGCCGATGCAAATTGTATCGAATCGATTCGATTCAACGCGTATACCCAAGGAATTTCAAAATTTGGTTTTTGACAAAGCTAGCGCCCCAGATTTGCAGCAGGCGCAGCCGACGCGGAAGCAGGCTATGTGCAAGCACATGGTCGATGGACGCGGCTACAAAGATGGGGA
>DASUCX010000216.1:0-20020 GCA_036275855.1 Rhabdochlamydiaceae bacterium | reverse complement strand
AACCTATCCGGAAAGTCTAAAAGTTGGCTTTTTTGTCATATTTTGCAGCCGCTTTTTGGCCTACTTATTCAAGTATGCCCTGCAAAGCGGCTGGAAAATCTAACAAAAAATCCTGCAAAATCCAAATTTTTAGACTTTGCGGATAGGTTCATGGAGACAGTATATCAGGAAGAACGTCGGAATGCAGGATAAAAATAATTTAGAATAAGGCGGAACACCTCTAGAGCGCTCCGCCTAAAAAGAAAATTATGACAAGTGTTTGTTAACGAGCTTTGTCATTTCGAACATGTTAACTTTTGCTTTATTGTTGAAAACAGCTTTCAGAGAGCTGTCAGCAAGAATATCGCGCTTGTTTTTTGGATCTTGGAGCTTATTCTTCTTGATGTAAGCCCACAATTTCTTTGTCACTTCTGTACGAGGCATTGGCCCTTTTCCTACGATCGCTGCGAGTTCATCGCTGAGACGCATTGGTTGCATAAATTTAGATTGTTTTTTTGCCATGTCGACTTCTCCTTTAGTTTATTTACTACCTGGTTGTCCGACTTGCGCCGGCCGGTAGGGTATCTTGAGGTAGTTCTTCATTATCCTCAGAATGACTTTGTATCTCTCTTGGGATATTATAGTCAAAAAAAATCAGCAAAACCACCGATTTTTTTTAGCGGGAATGGATCGGGAACACGATTCTTGCCTTTTTTCCCTAAGATCGGGTATCTCTGAATGGCATGATGCAAACATTAGCGCAGCAATTAGCCGAGTGCGTGACCGTCAAAGAAAAACTCGAAGTGCTCTCGAGCTTTTCTCCTGTGAAAAGTTATTTGGAAGAAAATGGCTTTCTATCAGCTTTTCTTGGGAAAGCGGTTCCCGAGCATGAGCTTGTCATCAAGTCTATTATTGCAGCGGGACAAGGTGACAAACTTTTCAAAGTGTTCTCCGAAGAAAAAATGGCTCTCCTTTTAGACCAACTTTCTCCCGTGGAGAAATTTTATACTTCAATCGGAGGCATTGTCGGATATCAGGCCCGCATGCTCGAACTGCTCAAAGCGAAAGCGGCTTTAAAGACCCCAAAATCGATCTATCATGCTCCGGAAGGGATCGACATCTCTAAAGAAAATGGCCAGGTTAGAAAAGCGATTATCGATGGAATAGCAACACTGCCGCTTATGGCGGAAATCTATCCTCTGGGAGGAGCTGCCGATCGTTTACGACTCTATGATGAAAAAACAGGTGTTCCACTCCCTGCCGCACGGCTGCCGTTTTTAGGAAAATCTCTCCTAGAAGGGCTGATCACCGATCTTCAATCGCGCGAGTATCTCCATTACAAAGTGTATGGAGCTCAACTGATGACACCTGTTGCCGTGATGACATCGGAAGAAAAAAACAATCACCGCCATATTTTAGAGATCTGCGAAGAGGCGAACTGGTTTGGACGTTTGTCCGAAAGTTTTCGATTTTTCTGCCAGCCGATGGTCCCGACCATCAACCGAGAAGGACAGTGGCATTTGCAAGGCCCGATGCAGTTATTATTAAAGCCCGGAGGGCATGGCGTGATCTGGAGGCTGGCGCGTGAAGAAGGGATCTTCGATTGGTTCTTTGCGTGTGGCAGAAAAAAAGCAGTTGTCCGGCAAGTCAACAACCCCGTTGCCAATGCCGACTATGGAATCGTTGCTTTCACCGGCATCGGTTGCGCAGAAGATAAGCGGTTTGGCTTCGCTTCTTGTCCTCGCCAAGTCAAAGCTTCCGAAGGAGTCAACGTCCTGATTGAAACGGCATCTTCACAAGGTTACAAATATACGCTGACAAATATCGAATATTGCGATTTCAAAAAATTCGGCATTGTCGATCAGCCGGAAAAGCCCGGCAGCCCGTATTCCAAATTCCCCTCGAACACCAATATCTTATTCGTCGATCTTGAAGCGATTCTCGATGCGATCAACCGGTGTCCGATCCCAGGCATCCTGGTCAATCTGAAAAAACTTTCCTACAAGACCGAGTCCGGCCAGAAAAAAGAAGAAGAGGTCGCCCGTTTAGAATCGACGATGCAGAACATTGCCGATTTTTTTGAAGAGACCTTTGAAACACCGCTCCCTTCAACGGACCGCCAGCAGCTCAAAACCTATCTCACCTATAACCATCGCCGGAAGACGATCTCTGCAGCAAAACGGGAATTTAGTTTAGGTTCTTCTCTGTTAGAGACTCCTGAAGGTTGCTTTTTAGACATTTTACAAAACAATCGGGATCTTTTAGTTGCCTGCCACATGCAGGTGCCTGTTGTCAGCGATCCGCTCCATTTCTTTGAGAAGGGGCCGTCATTTATTTTCTTGTACCACCCGGCATTAGGACCGCTCTACACCATCATTTCTCAAAAGATTAGAGGCGGACGGCTCCATCCCGAAAGCGAGCTTCAATTGCAGATTGCGGAGGTTGATATTGAAAATCTCGACCTAAGAGGCAGCCTTCTCATCCAAGCCGAATCAGTCATGGGCCACACAGAAGGACAAAAGTTGATCTATTCGGAAAGAGTCGGCCGGTGCGTTCTTAAAAATGTCACCGTGCGCAACAAAGGGATCGATCACGACATGCCTAATGTCTACTGGCGCAATGAGATCGCCCGGCAAGAGGTCTGCCAGATTCTTTTGCGCGGCATGAGTGAGTTTTATGCTGAAAATGTTGTGCTTTCAAGCGATCACTTTATTGAAGTACCCGATGGGGAGCGGTGCCGTGCCATCGAAATTGAAGGCGAGCTCCACCTGGTCTTTGAGAAAATCGAAACCCCTTCCTGGCACTGGCACATGACCATTGACGCCCATCAAGCCCTCATTCTGAGAAAGGCAATATTGCCTTCTTGAATCGCTTGTTCCGAACAATTAGCTTTTATTATCTGTAGTAGCGGTACTGCCTACTCCGTTTGTGGTAATAGTACTGGCGCTTGTACTTGAAGTTGACTCTGTAGATGTGGATGGAGCGTTATTATCCAGATTGACGCCTAGTTCTTCCAACTGTTGACTTATTTCCTCTATATTTGTCTGCTGGTGGGTCTGATTTTTTTCCTTTGCATTTTCGGTTTGTTCTTGCTGTTTGTTTACGCCTGCAGGAAGATCTTTTTTTTTGAGTTTACTCAAGATAGTATTTTCCTGTTGATTATACTCTTCCTCAGCTTGTGTTAAAATATCATCGAGAGAAGATGAAGAAACGTTATTACCTGCGGTAGGAGGTAAGTATGAGGTCGAAACAGGAACTGATGTAATATTCTTATAACCTTGATGATTGCGCCTGCTCGCCAAATTCCAGGGGTTTATAAGAGATCTTCTTTTTTGTCCTTGTCCTTTGCCCACTAATCCATCATCAGCGAAGTTTTTAGAAATATTTAGTATGCTTACACGCGTTTGAGCATATTCCTCTTTCGCGGTTGTGGTCGACGTACGACTGAGCCAGTGTTTCTCATATTGATCATCGTCATCTAAGTTGACATCACCTTCCTCATCATCAATATCGATACGATTACCTTCTTCATCTAAACATAAAGTTTTTTTACCATGAAAAGAGGTTGGGTTCTTGACATCTGTTTTAGGATTTTCAGGAGTGATTAGAAATGCATAAGGATCCCTGCCAGGCTGTATACCATTCTCCATATCCTCCTCCTCATTACCACTCACCATAAATGAGAATAAAACGTTATTAGGCGGGTTTGTGTGCTCGGTAGGAACTCCCTCTTCCCCTTCCACCTCGTCGTTATCATCACCATCTACTTCTCCCTCCTCATCTGATTCTTCTATTTCCTCCTCTTCGAGCTCATCCGTTATACCCGTTTCACTAGGAGCCTTGGATAATCCCCCTTCCCCTTCGATCCTAGAAGGTTTGCCTGAGGGATGAAGCCAGATCACAAAAAGAACAAATAGGCCAGCGCCTGCAACAATTGAAACTTTTTTATTATTGAGGACGAGGTCAATCGCTCGTTTAGTATAGCCCCATTCAGAGACTTTTTGCAGAGCCGGTTTTGCAACGGAGCCAACAAGATAATAGTTTAAGCCGTCCAGGACCTTAGTGTATATTTTCCCGAGGTTGGCGGTTTCAATGCCCTTAATGTAGGTGTGACAATGAGAAACATATCCTGTAACAGTAGTGGCTATCCGATTAAAATCGAGCGGCATAATCCTCCTTCAAATGAAATTTCGAATCGCGACAATTATAAAGGTCTTATCTTTAATGTAAAGAATTGAACGGTTTCTTAATTTCTGGCATAATGGCGTAGAATTGTTATAATTTTTTTTAGTAGAGGTGGTTGCAAAACTCGCTTTGGGGCCCAAGTCAGAGCTTCGCAACTACCTCAAAGGTGAACCAATGAACGAACAGACACAAAACCGCATCGACTCTATTCAGAACCGGATCCTTCACATGTGGAGGTATCTTTGACCTGGGTCAAAAAGAAAAACGGGTTGAAGAGTTACAGACATTAATGGGAGAGGCTGCTTTTTGGGAGGATCCCCAGGCAGCTCAGAAGGTCATTGCTGAGTCAAACGATCTCAAAGCATGGACGCTTCCTTACACTCAAGTCAAAGAACGGTTTGCCAATGTCCAAGCGCTCCTTCCGGAAGCGGAAGAGAGCGGCGATCAGACTTTTGTGGACGAGCTCTTAAAAGAGCTCGATGGGATTGAAAAGGTGATCTCTGAACTCGAGATTAGAAAAATGCTTTCGGGGGAGATGGATAGTAAAAGTTGTTATCTCAGCATCAATGCGGGAGCCGGAGGGACCGAGGCGTGCGACTGGGCGCTCATGTTATCTAGGATGTATCAACGGTGGGCTAATAAACGAGGCTGGGATGTCGAGATGCTCGATACGGTCGAGGGCGATGTCGCAGGGATTAAAAGCATCACATTTAAAGTTGGAGGGCCTTATGCATACGGCTATTGCAAAGCAGAAAAAGGGGTCCACCGCCTGGTCAGAATTTCTCCGTTTGACGCCAATGCCAAGCGGCATACGAGTTTTGCGTCGGTCGATGTCTCACCAGAGATCGGAGATGAGATTGCCATCGATTTAAGGAATGAAGATATCCGCGTCGATACCTATCGCGCATCAGGGGCCGGGGGGCAGCATGTCAATAAAACCGATTCCGCTGTCCGGATGACGCATCTTCCCACAGGGATTATCGTCTCTTGTCAAAGAGAAAGAAGTCAAATCCAAAACCGAGAAGCTTGTTTAAAGATGCTCCGTGCTAAGATCTACGAACAGGAGATGGCGGAGAGAAAAGCTAAGATCGATAAGATGGGTGGGGAAAAGAAAGAGATTGGATGGGGACACCAAATCCGGAGCTATGTGTTCCAGCCGTATACGCTTGTCAAAGACAACCGGACTGATTATGAAGTCGGTAACATTCATGCTGTGATGGATGGAGAGATCGATGAGTTTGTGTTGGCGTATCTGAAGGAGTTTGGGTAATAGACTTCTTTCGAAATTAAGGTTCTGTCGATTTTCAGGTTCTTTTGAGCCGATTTTCGATTTTCTTTGCAGGGGTAATATCCAGGCGTATATGACCCCTGCAAAGAAAATCGAAAATCGGCCAAAATAATCCTGAAAATCGATGAACCCTTAAATTCGAAAGAGGTCTAATGGATATGCCGGGTTTTGACATTCGTTATACGTATGTGACCGACATCACGTATCTTCGCCAGTGGATAAAGAGTCCCGGCATGCTGAAATGGTTTCCGATGACGGAGGAGAAAGAAATCGAGGATGCAATTCAATGCTGGATCGGTTTTTGCAGATGGAGCTGCAGCATCACGGCGACCATCAATCATATTCCATGCGGGATCGGGACGCTTTTTCTCATGCCGTACAAAAAAGTAGCGCACCATTGCCTTTTCAAGGTGATTGTCGATCCCCATTTTCAGAAAAAGGGGATTGGCAGCGCGCTGGTTCGCAATCTGAAGCATTTAGCCAAGACCTATTTCCATTTAGAGATGGTGGCTACAGAGGTGTTTGAAGGAAATCCGATCGTTTCAATTTTACAGAAAAACGAGTTTCAAGAAATTTTCAGGCAAGAGAAGTTTATAAAAACTTCCGAAGGGTACAAGGCAAGGATTTTTCTGGAGGCGAAACTATGATTAACATCCGCCCCTCGAATCCAGACGAGGCTCCTTACCTGCAACAATGGTTGACAGATCCTGCGATTTTAAGATGGTTTCCGATGACGGATGCCCGGGAGATTGAAGATTCTGTCAAGATTTGGATCGGCTATAGCAAGTTTCAAGCCTGCTTCACGGCGTATGAAGGTGGAGTTCCTGTCGGGATGTCGACGCTCTACCTGCAGCTGTATCAGAAATTTGCCCATCAATGCCTCTTTGCGATTATCATCGATGAAAAACATCGGAATAAGGGCATCGGCAAGGCGCTGATGGAGCATATGATGAAAGTGGCAAAAAACCAATTTAAAGTTGAGATTCTCCATTTAGAGGTTTATCAAGGAAACCCGGCGATACGTCTCTATGAGCGGCTTGGGTTTAAAGAATTCGGGCGCCAGCCGAAATTCATCAAGTTGGAGGGAGAATATCTCGATAAAATCATGATGCAAAAGGAATTATGAAGGACAGGTTCAATGGCAGGGCATAGTAAGTGGGCAAATATCAAGCACCGGAAAGGAAGAGCCGATCTGATCAAGGGAAAAATTTTTTCCCGGATCACCAAAGAGATTATCACCGCGGTGAAACTGGGCGGGCCCGATCCGAAATCGAATTCTCGATTACGGCTTGTGATGCTTAAAGCTCGCGAGGCGAACATGCCAAGTGAGAATATTGAGAGAAATATCAAAAAAGCTTCCAGCGCAGACCAGGCAGACTTTTCCGAATTTACCTATGAAATGTACGGCTATGGCGGCGTCGGCTTGATCTTGGACATCATGACGGACAATAAAAATCGGATCTCTTCTGATATCAGGATTGCGATGAATAAAAAAGGCGGCACGCTCGCAAGTCCTGGAGCTGTGGCCTATAACTTTGATCAGAAAGGGGTCATTCAAGTTTTGAAGACAAATGGTAACGAAGATGAGCTGTTTTTAGCGGTTTCAGAAGCCGGCGCAGATGAGTTTGAGACAGAAGAGGAGATGTATATCATCACAACGCCTCCCGATCTTCTATTCCAAGTCAAAGAGGCGATCGATAAGAGAGGGATCAAGTGTGAATCGGCTGATCTGCAACGGATCCCTAAAGTCACTGTCGAATGTAGCTCGGAAGATCAGAAAGCGAATCTTGAGCTCATCGAGTATTTAGAAGGACTCGATGATATCGACGCCGTCCATCACAACATGAAACTATTGTCTCTTCAGTAGATCCTTTGAAACCTCGACTAAGAGGCCTTGATCAATCGGACAGCTGCCGTATTGGGGGTGTGCGGGATTATAGAGAACCCCTACATCGACGACGATTTTATCATCGGTATCATAGACAACCGCATTCGGGCGGGTTTTGAGGCGTTCAAAAAATTGATCGTAGAAGACTTCATGAGAGACGTTTGTCAAAGGATCGTTGTCAGACAGCGACTGCTTATGTGTATACTCTATTTTAAAGGATTTATCTTTGCCGTTGTAGACTTCATAGTGGAATACCGGTATGGCGGATTTGATGATGGCGCCTCCTTCTTGGAAATAACATTCAACAACAAAGCTATTTTTTTCATCGGTCACTCGATAAAGACATCGATTGTTTTGTTGGACAATTTTAGTCTCCTTTTCCTTTGCATCAGCAATCAGCTTTTGGTACTGCTCTAAACTCATTTCTCTTGGAATAAACGAGGTAAACTTTTTAAGGACCTTAGTCGAATCTTTTTCAGCGCAAACTTGACCACACCAGACGCCTGTCAAAACATTTGTGCGGCGTGAGATCACAAAACGATCGCGCGGATGGGTTGCACTGCAAATATGAAATCCACCATTTTTCTCCAAATCTTCTAGATGGTTGACATCAAGAAAACTGACGTTTAGACTTCTTGATAATTCGAGTGACCATCCTCCTCTGACAGTGTCGGTATTTTTTGCTGCAAAAAGTATAACGGAGGCATCTCCAGCAGATATTTTAGCGACGGAGCCTGTATTTTCTAATGTGTCTGCAAAAAGTTTTCGGACTATATTTTTTCCTTTGTGCGGAGATTCCCATTCATTAACTTGTTTGAGCGCGCTTTTGAATTCGGCCTTACTTGAGGGAGAAAGATCGTATCCGGGATCATTGGCCTCGATAATGCGGCTTAACGATTTCACTGTTTTGTCGTTCTCAGGGGTTTTAGGAGCTTGTTTTTCGGGGGAATATCCATCGGAGGTATTAAACTCATCAGAACGTTCGGGTGAGCTGTCATAGTTGCAAGGCTCGTCGTCGCTTGAATTCCCAAAATCTAAAAATCGGTTAACTCTGGCCGGTTCTGAGGAAGTGGAAGGAGGCGTGACGCGGCCTTCTAAATCGGAAGCGTCGTTTTGGCGTGGGCTTTCGAATTCCTCTTTTGCCACCTCATCAATCACTTCAAAAAGCGATTTGTTGAGGGGATTTGCCGCTAAGATTGGTCTTGTGGAATTAGAAGTGGAGTCGGTCGTAGTCTGTGGGAGTTGTGCAGTGATGTTTTGTGTCATAAAACCTTTGTTGTTTTTTTTGGAATCAGTTGTTATAGCAATTGCGTTGTTTATTTCAAATAGCGTTAATTTTTTTAATTAATAATTAAAATATTGAATATGCAAGTTGAAAAACAGTTTCTAAAAAAGATTTCCCCGTAATTGGAAAAAAAGAGTAGTCTATCTAGTATGTCAGTAGATTTTTGTATTGTAACAGGATCGTGGCCGCAAATTTCTGGAGTGAGATGCGGATCTGAAGGTACAACTCCTGTAGAAGAAGAGCCAACTCCAGTACAGCTTGGCCAGCTAGGGAAAGGTATTGAACAAAGAAGTTTGTCCCTATCTGGGATTGGTGCTTGTCTGAATCAATACAAAGAAAGCAAGTTGAATGGTACACCTGAGATTGAGAGATTTCGGACTTTTTTTACTTTGATGCAAAGCAAAGCCATTTGCTGTGTTAACTTTATTCCTCAGGATTCTCACCAGCTGCAGACAATTCACGTGATGAGATTGCGCCCTAATGAGGATTCCGCGAAAGTTTCCGTCTTTTGCCATTCGAATGTCTTTAACTACATATTGCCCGTCAAACAAGCAGATTCTGTTTTTAATCTTTCAAGAGAGACGGTGTCTGATACCACACACGGTCTTAAGCCTGGTCTGAAGTCCATTATTGAAGATGCGCTGGGGCATTTCAGAAAAGATCTCCAAGCAAAAGGGATCGCCCTAACGTTTATTAAAGAAAAAGGAGTTCAGAAAACCTACATCTGGCTCAAGTAATCCAGCAATCTGCTCGCTTGCTTTGATTTGGGCTTTAAAATCCACAACCACGAACGGCTATTGGGATAGGTTCACTTATATGAGATATAGGGGCCAACGTCGCGGATGGCATCTTGCTGGATCGCTTCGTAGCGGAAGTGATTTTGCTCGGGTAGGACGCCTTCCATCAGCACAGCAAGCCGTTTCAGGTTACTGCGTGATAAAAACGTCTTTGAGATTTCGATAAAGTCGGCATACGAGAGGTTATTGGTCGTTTCAATTCTCTTGTTGATCCAATCAAAATCGGCTTCGTAGTCAAAAGCCAAAACATAGAACTTGGAAGCGTCGAGTGAAGGTGTTTCCGGGGGCATTTCGAGTTCTTTGATGAGGGAGGCTTTTAAAGTTTCAAACCGCTCTTCCGGGATTTTTTTGTGAATGTGGCGGCCGAATTCTTCAATGAACAGCTCAAACCGAGCTAGCAGCTCAGAAGGTTGGTGGGAGTTGGATTGGACGGCAAAAAATTGTAAAAGCTGTCTGTCGATTTCGACATCCCAAGCGTTCGCGATATAGCCTGTCTGCTGTTTAGTGCGGAGGGTAGTGAAGAAATCGTCTTTGAGGGCGCTTGACAAGATTTGTTGGACGCTTCTTTTTTTCATGGTAAATGGGCCTTCGTGGAGCATCAGCACCGTACTGTTGCCTTGCCGCTCGGTATTTTGCAAGACCATGTAAGGGCCTAATTTATCGGTAGGAGAGAGGACACCCAGTTTGTGATGCTTGCTTGGATGGAATGGGGTGGCGCTCAGGGTTGTTTTCAGATCGCCCCAGATATTGGCCGCTTCAGCAGACGTTAGGTTTCCATAGACCAACGATTCGACATACATTGTTTTGAAAACTTCACGGGTAAAGCGGAGAAAATCTTCATACGAGATGTTTTTTAACGCTTGGTGTTTAGCAAGTGGAGTCGGGGTGTTGGTATAGATCATGCTATTGAGCAGTTGGACACTTTGCCGGACGGGGAGTTCTTTGGAGGCGTTGTCATACGTCGAAAGAAGCGATTGTTTGTAGATATCGAACTCCGCAGCGGTAGGAGAGACGGCTTGAAGCGATTGGAAAATGGTTTTTAAACAGAGCGGGATTTTTTCGCTATAGCCTGACACGTAGAGTGTGAAATTAAATTTGTTTTGAGAAAAATTGACGTCAATGCCTGCTTTATTGGCAAGGAAGAGAGGAGAGTTTAATTTTTCTGAAAGGGCTCTTGCATAGAGATCAAAAAAGGCGCGTGCTTTGGCAGAGCCATCTTGCTGGGGTGTCAGTAAAGAGAGGGTTGCCGTTGTCTCCGGAACCCGGTATGTCTGATCTTGCTTGAAGTACATCTTCCCAAACTCTTCAGAGACGAGCAGAGAAGGCTCTGCAGGGAGAGTATTAGCAGCGCCGACTAGAGCCAGTGATTCGGGGAGGAAAGGGTTTGCAGAGGGGATGTCGATATTGGCATGCGGTTTTGCGCTTGTCCAGGCAATCAAGTGAGGCGCAGGGATATCTTTGATCGTATACGCCGCGTTCATCCACTTTTCTTGGATCGTGGGGAGCACGCCGGTGAGTTTGGGGTCTGCCGAGACAGTATAGACGCACGATTCCGGGCTCAGAGTGTCGAGCAAAGTGCGGATCAGATTAGCATCATACCGGATCGGCAGCGTCGATTTCAGCGGGAATGTTTCGATTTTTTCATAGATCAGGTTAGCGACTGCATTGGAAACAAAGCTGTAAGCATCACACCGCGATTGGTACTCATAGCCGATTTTAGCCATCTTATGCTTTTCATCGAAGATATAACGGGGAATGCCTGTCTCTTTGAGACGATTGATGGCTTGAAAGGTTCGCTCAATAGCGGTATCGATTTGCTTAGCGCCGGCCTCGGTGAGCGAGATATCGATCGAGAAAAGGAGAGTGTCTTTGCTGAAACGATCGGTTGTGACGGATACATCTTCGGCAATTTTCTCCCGTTTGAGTTGCTCGAGAAGCCCGTTTTCGGTTCCGCTCCCAAGGGCATACGCAATCAGTAGGGGCGTATTTGTCTCCATGTCCAAAGCGATCTTTTTGGGAAGCTGCCAGAGCAACGTGACGGATTTTAGATCTTTAACGGGTTTGATGTAGACAAAATGCCCCTTTTGCTTAGCTGAGAGCATTTCATCAGGATAGGCTACAGGAGGTAAATGACGATTAGGAACGGCAGAGAATTTATCGATCGTCAGCTGGATCATCTCTTCAATCGGCAAAGGAGAAATCGTCACCAAGTGCATCCGGTTGGAGCTGTAGTGTTCTTTATACCATTTTTTGAGGGCTTCTTGAGGAATCCCCGAAAGAGTGGCGGCGTTGCCGGTCGAAAAAGCGGCGTTTGGATGGTCGGGGTTGCCGGTCTCCTTCAAGATCATGTAGGTGCGCCAGTTGTCGTTTTCGATGTTCTTGGCATGCTCTTGATCGACAGCATGGAGTTCTCTTCCAATGGAAGAAGGATTAAAAAGGGGGTCGACAAAGAAATGGGAAAAACGGTCAAGAGCGCCTTTATAGGCGTCGTTGTTAATCGAGAAAATATAGACAGTCCGGTCGGGCGCCGTATAAGCGTTCGGTTGTCCACCATTATCATTGATATATTTCATATATTCGTTTTCTTTCGGATAAGCAGCTGTTCCCATGAACAGCATGTGCTCCAAAAAGTGGGCCATCCCGGGGTATTCTTTCGGGTCTTGCCAGGAGCCGGCTTCAACGGCGAGCGCTGCTGCCGATTCATGGATGCCGGGATCGGAGATCAAATAGGCTTGCAGTCCATTGGCGAGGCGGATTTTGGCTGTTTTTCTTTCCGCCAAGGCAGGGGTTAAAATTTTAAGACTGTTTTTGTCCTCGATTCGCTCATACGCAGCTGCGCTGAAAAGAGAAACCGCTGTGAAGGCTGCTAAGACAAAAAATAATTTTTTCATGATGTGATCCTTTGATAATCAGTAGAGACGCGGTTCCAAATGTAGTCGGCTCTTGCGCCGCGCCGATCGTGTTTGTTAGGGAGATCGTACCCGGGATAGTATTCCATGTCAATCATAGTCCCAATGGAAAGATGGATCGGCCCGCGTTTGCTGCTGCGGGTTTCTCCCAGTTCAATTTGAATGGTCTCAGGTGGAGGAAAGAGGTCGTAAGTAGCCAGCGCCATGGGATAAAAATAGGTTGGAGTTTTGGCTTTTTGAGCCATCAGATAGAACATTTCGATGCTCTGAGGATCGAATTTGGCGACTTCAACAACGCCACTTGCGTTCTTGCGATCGCGGCCACCGCTCGGAGCAACATAGATACATTTGCCCCCTTCTTGGAGAAGAATTCGCATCAGTTCCATCGCCCGTTTGTTGTGGTGCTGTTTTTCGGCTTTTTTCTCCGGAGGGTGGTCGATGTACCGTTTAGAGTAGATGCACAGCAGATTTCTTCCCATGCTGAAGGGGACAGCGAGAGGATCTGTAATGACCCGTTCTCCCGCGACAAAGATCATCTCTTCGGCAAGACCCGGATATTTTTCGTCGAGAAGGATGCTGATCGCTTGAGGATCTGCCTCAATTTGATGGTTGGCCAGCAAAATGACATTATGCCCCTGTTTTTGATGGGCGATAATCTCTTCGATCTGAGCTTCTCCATAGATATGGGAATTTTTTTTGTCGACGAGCAAATGGAAGAAATCGTTCCCAAACTTATAGTAGTCGAAAGGGGTGCGGATCTTTTCATGGTACGGCTGGAAAATGAAAGGAGTTGTGAGTTGCATTCGGATGTATTTGATAAAATCATCGAACCAGGCAGCATAAGACGATGCATCGATTTTGTGTTCGTCCAAGGCGATTTTATAGCCGTGGTAGAACGACAGCAGGTTTTTTTTGACCCTCGTGGGCATCCACTCCAGATTATTAACCGAGGTGGTAAAAAGATGACAATCTGCTTGCTGCGGCTTTGCCATATCAATCCTCTTCGTCGGCCATGGGTCTACCATGGCCTCCTCATTCGGAACGCTATCGCTTTGATCTGGCAGCGCTTTGCCAGCGCACTTGTCACTTTTTGGGTCATCTTTTTACCACCCCGGTTAATATCAAATTTCAAGCTGTTTCCCATTGGTCGTTGAATAAAATTGGAAATCATTCAAATGGAGCTTGTCGTCCGAATCAAATTTTAGATCGGCATTCCATTTTTCAGCCAGTTTCCGCAGATAGTTCTTATCATGATGGCCTAAGAAGTGATCTAAGCTAGGATGAGAGACGAGCTCTAAAGCAAATTGCTGCTGCTGCAAGATCAGCTTTTTCAGTGTCCGTTCGATTTCAATCGCAACACTCTCATGCGTTTTAATGATTCCGTTCCCATTGCAATAGGGGCAGGTAGTGAACATCATTTGCGCCAGCGATTCGCGGTTTCGTTGGCGGGTCATTTCGACGAGGCCGAATTCGCTCATGCCCAAAATCGTGCACTTTGCCGAATCTTCTTTCATCGCCTCTTTCAGCCGCTCGAGGACGCGGCGTTGATTTTTTCTAGAGCGCATGTCGATAAAGTCGCAAATGATGAGTCCGCCGATATTCCGGATGCGGAGCTGGCGCGCCATCTCATCGGCAGCTTCCATGTTGATGCGGACTAAAGACTCTTCTACATCGGTCGCTCGTTTCTGTTCTTTGCTTCTTCCTGAGTTGACGTCGATGGTCAGCATCGCTTCAGTTCTGTCAAAAAAGAGATACCCTCCGCTGGCGAGCCAGATTTTTCGGCGGAGCGCTTTATCAATTTCTCTTTCGACTCCGAATCTCTCGTACATCGGAATTTTATCGCGATAATATTCAATGGCCACGTCGTGGTCGCCGCGGTATCTTCCATACAGCTGCTTGCACCGTTGGAGGGTGTTGTAGTCATCGACCAAAATACGGCTGTAGTGTTTGTCGATTGCTTGAATGATCGACCGTTTGATCAGATCGGACTCTTCGAAGAGGCATGTCGGTTTTGTCGCCTTTTCGAATTTTTCCATGATGTCTTTCCACGTATTGAGCAAATCGTGGGCTTCCTGGATCAGCTGCTCTTGCGTCGCATTGAGACTTGCAGTACGGCAGATCAGTCCCATGTCTTGCGGCATTTCAAATGCTTGGATCAATTTTTTGA
Source organism: Rhabdochlamydiaceae bacterium (assembly GCA_036275855.1). GTDB lineage: Bacteria > Chlamydiota > Chlamydiia > Chlamydiales > Rhabdochlamydiaceae > PALSA-1444. The sequence continues at coordinate 5,522 of DASUCX010000216.1, read as the reverse complement.
GCCGGTCTCTTCCGGCCCTGTCTTCGATTTTTCTCGAGACGCCGCGATGGGGCGTATTTGGAAGAAGGACCAGGTAGCGTCCGGCGATCGAGACGTTCGAGGTCAAACGAGCGCCTTTTGATCCAATCGGCTCTTTGACCACCTGCACCAGCACAGGCTGGTCGGTTTTCAAGATTTTTGAAATGTCGGTCTCATTTTGCTTTTTTCGGCTTTTCACTTCTTCTTTCAGATCGAAGTCCATGTCGAACAACTCTTGGAACTTTTGTGTGTTTTCCAAGATGTCGGAGATGTGAATAAACCCATTTTCGCCCTCATCGATATCGATGAACGCCGATTGGATATTGTGCAAGATATTCTTGACCCGTCCCCTATAGACATTTCCCGTCAGCTGGCGGCTATTTTTCCGCTCGATGACGAGGTCTTGCAAAACACCATTCTTAAGAAAGGCACAGCGGGTCTCTTTCGATTCAACATTGATAAGAATTTCTTCATTCATTTGTAACTCTTTAGATTATGGGAGAGGTAATCGTCTCCCGGATCCATTGGGCTGTCAAAATTGCTGCCAATTTTGACACTCCAAGAGACCCTATCCTACGAGCTGATCATTGCCCACATCTTTCATTTCCATAGGGGGCTGCGGCTTTGCCAATATACCCATAGCTGCTTTCAGCTATGGGCATCGCCATTCGAACCGCTTACGCTTCCATTTGGCTTTGCCTCGCCTCCCTCTAGGAATGAAACCTGTGGGTAACGCTCAGCCCCCCGAAATTGCATTTTACAACGGTTTGTCCTTAAATGCCAGCTTGAACCTAGGCCAGTTTAGATAATAAAAATTTTAAGTGAATGGGGATTTCGGCGTGTCACAAAGCCTGAGAGCTCCGCGAGAGTCGAAATGCAAATTTTTATTTTATGTCCTAGAGAGGAGGTGACGGGTCTGTTGGTCTTGAAGACTTTACTTTGTTTATAAAGAATCTATAAATGTCGCGATTTGAAAAAATGAACATGACATTTTTTCTTGCTTTTTCAAGGTCTTCAAAAGGAGTTTCAAGGAATACCGTTAAAGCGTCTTTTGCAGCGATTTCAATAGGCGTGTTTGTAGGCATATTCTCTAATGTGTCATTCAATGTTCTTCTAGCAATATCCACAGTTTCTAGGTTTTTCTCTATACTCAAATTACCGTCTAATATCGGGTTATTCTTTAATTTATTTATGTATTCTTCAGGATGGAATTGGCTTGCTATGAAATTCTCACGGATCAGTAATTTGGGGACATCTCCATGTTTGAGGACAACATGAAGTCCCTCACCGATTCTATCAGCTGCTTGATTGTGAATCGAACGTCCGATAAAGTCTTTAGGAAGCAGTGTTTTAAGCTGCTCGCCATAGGATGACTCCGTCCATTCTAATTGTTGCTTTTGACGTTGGCCCTCCACATTTTTAAGTGTTCCTCCAAAATAGACGTTAATCATTTGTGCGCCACGGCAAACTCCCAGGGTGGGTATCTGAAGGCGCTGTGCTTCTGCAATCAATGCCAGTTCCATGAGAGATCTATAGGTTATCATAGAACCCGCGGCCTCTTGTCGATAGAGGCATTCTTCGATATTGGTTCCTCCTGGAATGACAAGGCCCTGGGCAATCTTAAGAATATTGGTAGCCCGTTGCCTGATCGGAGCGATTTCAGAATTAATGGCAGCCTTTTTCAAGAGCTGCTGGCCAATACTCTCCTCTGAACCAGATGCCCTAGCTAATTCCCTAATCACCTCCAGCTGCAAATCTACGGGAGCGTCTTCCTTTTGCGAGTATTTGATGACGAGTGCCCCTTGATCGATGAGTGCTTTTCGAATTAATTTTGTATATGAGATGTCCATTCCATCGAAATTCCATCCTAGGGCGACGATAGGTTTTGTCACTTGATGTGGAATCCCTCCAGTGATTTGAAATCCATTTTTTGCATCCAATAGAAGGGCATTTTTAAGATCACAATCGACGAGCTGACTATTGGTGACGGTTGTGTCGAAAAAGACACACTGATAGAGATTCCCTTCTTGAACCTTCAGATGGTCAACAGTCGATTCAATCCAATGGGTGTCTTCTAGGTCAGCCTGCTGCAGCGAAGTCTCTTTAACGATAGAATTCTGAATAAAAGCGCTAGAAAGATCGCAGTCCTTTAAAAGCGCTTTTTCAATGTCACATTTTTTAAACCATGCTTTTTCAAATGTGGAATAATCAAAATTAGAATGAATGATTTGTGCTTGATAAAATGATATTTTATTAAATTTGCATGAATGGAATTCTGAATTGATGATCTCACAGTTGGTGTCGTTAAAATTTTTAAAAGAAGCATTTGTAAAATTGCAATCAATTAATTTTGAATTTGCAATTGAAAGTGAGTAAAAATTTGCCCGTTTGAAAGAGCAGTTGTCGAGTGTAACTTGATCGAATAGACATCTATAAAAATTCGTTGCCTTAAAATTGCAATTTTTAAAATTCAATCCATCAAACCGACAATTGACAAAGCTGTTTTTAAGGCTTAAACTTTCCAAATCAGATGAAAAACCAGCTTCCTGAAGGGCCATCTTAACATCAAAAAGAGTTTCGGTTTGAAGTTGTGAAGATGCCCAACTAGAGTATTGCTCTTTGATATAGTCCGGATTATTTTTGGCAAAAATGTCCCAATCTTTCTGAGTCATTTTTTTCAACGGAATTTGTGCGGCATTTTCTTGAACACTTCCACTTTCCTTTATACCCAAACAACTTGAAGAATCGGTTTTTGACTGCGTCGGGTTTGTCTCAGATTTTTGTTCTCGCTCGTGCCTTGCTTTTCAGCAATGGTCACTCGTTCCGAACAAAAATTCTGAGGACCCTTCTTGTCAAATTCCCGATTCTTCAAGTTGTTTGGGTATACTTCTTGGGATTTTTCATGGGCCGGCAATGTCTCATTTTCGACTGTCGAATTGGACTCCGGCGAATTGGGTGTCTTGTCTCTTGTTTCAACTTGGGGAGCAGGCACTTCAGCTTGAGGGGGAAGGTCGTGGGTTGGCACTGTGTCGTTTTCAACTGTCGGATTGGACTCTGACAAAATGGGAGTCTTGTCTCTCATTTCTTCGACCGTCTCAAGTTTATTTTCTACCTGTTTATTTTCTTCTTGGACAGGTGCCGTTGCCTGAGAGGGTTGCCTTGGCAAATATTGAAAAGCTGAATAGAGGCGAATCGCTGCCATCAACAGATTAACGCATCTCTCGGGAGTTCTTTCTTCATGGTAGGCTTGTACGATTTCGGTTCCGGCTTGGGAAACAAGAGAAATTCCCATCAAAAGAGGCGTGCGGTAACAAAGAGAAGCAAGGTGCACTGCGTGCTGTGCCATCTGGAGAGCTGTCAGCTCCTTGCTCTTTTTTGTGATTAATTGATAGCCATGCGTGAGAAAAAACGCTCCGCTTGAAAAGGCGAGTTGAATCATAGGAAAATAAAAGCTTAGTGCGATCGAAGAGGCTAAGAGGGCGGTATCGGCCCACTTATAGCCTGTGAACGTTTTCGCGTCTTTATTCATCCACATAGAATGGCATTGGTAAAGACCGATACCAATGGAGGAAAGCTGAGCCGTGATGGGGTTTAGGGATAATAAAGGCAGGGCGAGCGAAATGATTCTTTGCGAATTGAGATTTGCAACGCTTTTAAAAATAAAATCAGGAAGCCTGTTACCATTTATAACGTTAGTCATATTTAAATATAATTGAAATTTATTGTTTAAATATATTTTAACATAAAATAACATAAACAAATACTAATAAACTTTTCTTAGATTTGTGCCTATCAGGGTAGTAAAAATTTTAAGATGGCGTGGTCGGATTGAGAACGGTAATTTCAATGTGTCAAAGCCAGAGGGCTCCATGAAGGCCAAAATCAAATTTTAATTTATGGCTAGAGAGGAGGTGACGAGTCTGCTGGTTTTGAAGACTTTATTTTTTTTATAAAGAATCCATAAATGTCGCGATTTGAGGAAATGAACTGGCAGCTTTTAACTGTTTTCTCAATGTTTTCAAAATGGTCTTTAAATAATGACACTGTACGGTCTTTTGCGGCGATTTCAATCGGTGTATTTGTAGGCATATTCTCTAGTGTGCTATTAAGGTTTTTTTTGACAGTATCCCAAATTTCTAGGGTCATTGCTAGCCTTTGCTCCGTACTCAAGTGGTTGTCCTCTACCACCAAGTTATTTTTTAATTCAGCGATGTATTTTTCAGGATGGAATTGAGTTGTTAAGAAGATATTGTCGTGACTGATCATTAATTTGGGGACATCTCCATGTTTGAGGACAACCTGAAGCCCCTCACCGATTCTATCAGCCGCTTGTTTGTGACTCGAGAGTCCAACAAAGTCTTTAGGGAGAAGTGTTTTAAGCTGCTCGCCATGGGATGACTCCATCCATTCTAATAATTGTTGCGTTTGCCAGTGGCCTTTGACATTTTTAAGTGTTCCTCCAAAATAGATATTAATCATCTGTGCGCCGCGGCAAATCCCCAAGGTGGACATCTGAAGTCGCTGTGCTTCTGCAATCAATGCGAATTCGAGGAGCGATCTATAGGTTACCTCAGAATGCACGCCTTGTCGATAGAAGCATTCTTCGATATCGGCCCCCCCTGGAATGACAAGACCTTGGACAACGTTAAGAAGATTGGCAGCCCGTTGCTTGATTAGGGCGATTTCAGAATTGATGACAGCTTTTTTCAAGAGCTGCTGGCCAATACTATCCTCTGAATCATCTGTGCTAGATAATGCCCGAGTTACCTCCATCTGCAAAGATTCAGAAGCGACTTCTCGTTGTGAATATTTGATGACGAGCGCCCCCTGATCGAGGAGTGCTTTTCGAGCTAATCGTGTATTCGGCATTGTTGATGTATCGAAATTCCATCCTAGGGCGACGATAGGTCCTGTCACTTGATGTGGAATTCTTCCGCTGATTTGGAATCCATTTTTCGCATCCAATAAAAGGGCGTTTTTAAGGTCGCAATCGACGAGTTGGCTATTAGTGACGGTCGTGTCGAAAAAGACACACTGATAGAGTTTTCCTCCTTGAACCATCAGTTGCTCAACGGTGGATTCAACCCAATGGGTGTCTTCTAAGACAGCCTTCTCCAGCGAGGCCTCTTTAACGATAGAATTCTGAATATAGGCGCTAGAAAGATCGCATTCTTTTAAAAGAGCTCTTTCAACCACACTGTTTTTAATCCAGGCTTCTTCAAATGTGGAATTGTAAAAATTAGAATGAATGATTTGCGTTTTATAAAATGAGGCAAAATCAAATCTGCATCGAGAGACTTCTAAATCGATAAGCTCACTGATATCATCATAGGGAAAAAAAGACGCCGATGAGAAATCGGAGCTAATCCAATGAGAATTTCCAATTGACGATGAAATAAAATATGTTTTTTTGAAGGAACACAGTTCAAAAGTGGTTTGATCAAATAAGCATCTATTAAATTTCATCTTATCAAAAGTGCAATTTTTAAAATTCAATCCTGCAA
>DASUCX010000215.1:0-2677 GCA_036275855.1 Rhabdochlamydiaceae bacterium | reverse complement strand
CGCAGCTTCAAAAACCAATTTTTCATATTCTTTAGGTATAAAGTCTAGAACTGCTGAAAAGGCACCTAGGATTTTCTCCTAGGTGCTTAAATGAGCTCGGGGAACTCCGGATGAAGGGTTCGAACCTTCGACAAACGGATTAACAGTCCGCTGCTCTACCACTGAGCTAATCCGGAATAGCCCACAAATCTTATAGAAAGTTGAGCATTAAAATCAACGTTGTCGGAAAAGAGATGTAAAAATTTAATTTATGTTGGTTCTTTAGAAAAGTTCTTTATACTAAGGCAGTGGAAGAGATCTTTGGCTACGTCGAAAATATTGTCTTTGCAGGAGAGAGTTTTACTGTGGCTCGTCTTAAAGAGCCGCGCAAGCAAGAACTCACCAGTATTGTCGGCCCTCTGCCGGCTTTGCAGCCGGGAGAAACCGTCCGTTGTGTAGGAGAGTGGAAACACCATCCTCAATATGGAAGACAATTCGATGTCAAAGAATTTGAATCAAAAGAACCGTCCGACCTCTACGGCATCCAAAAATATCTCGAATCGGGACTGATCAAAGGGATCGGCCCGACCTATGCTGAAAGGATCGTAGAGCATTTTGGGATCGATACACTCAAGATCATCGATTCCAATCCTAGAAGACTCTCTGAAGTCCCCGGCATCGGCCCTAAACGGATTGAGATGATCGAAACGTGCTGGCACCAGCAACGCGGGATCCGGGCAGTGATGATCTTTTTACAATCGCATGGCGTAACGACGGCCTTTGCACAGAAAATCTACAAAGCCTACGGCGACAAGAGTATTGAAAAAGTCAAAGAAGATCCATTTGCGCTTGCAAGGGATATTGGCGGAATTGGATTTACGATTGCCGACCGGATCGCGCAAAAAATCGGAATTCCACCCTCCTCTACAACGAGAGTCCAAGCTGGTATCGAGCATATGCTCTGGGAACTGTCGAATGACGGCCATACGTGCTTTCCTGAAACGGATCTCAAAGCAGGCGCTGCGAGCATGCTGCAGCTGAGCGAAGAGATCGTTGGTGAAAATATCGAAGCGAGCGTCCGCAATGGTGGGCTGATCCGCGAAGCTGATTTGATCTGGCTCAAACCGTTCTACCACGCAGAAATAGGGATTGCACGGGAACTGCAGCGGCTCCAGATGACGTCTGGCTATTTGAGACAAGTCAATGTCGAAAAAGCCCTCACATGGGTTGAAGAAAAGCTTGCGCTCGAGTTTGCTCCGGAACAAAAAACGGCGATTGCGCAGTCGATCCAAGAAAAAGTCCATATCATCACCGGCGGCCCCGGCACTGGTAAAAGTACCATTACTCGGGCAATCTTGCGCATTTCAGAAAAGATCACCGATTCGATTTTGATGGCAGCGCCGACGGGCCGAGCCGCAAAGCGGATGACCGAGATTACCGGTAGAAAAGCGTCAACAATCCATAGTATGCTCGAGATGGACTTTGTCAGCGGAGGATTTAAACGGTGCAAAGAAAATCCTCTCAAGTGCGATCTGCTTATCATCGACGAGGCGAGCATGATCGACACCCTGCTCTTTTATCAACTGCTCAAGGCCATTCCCTCTTCCACGCGGCTGATTTTGATTGGAGATATCGATCAGCTGCCAAGTGTGGGTGCTGGAAATGTCTTGAAAGATCTGCTGGCTTCAGAAACGATAGGATTTACGCGACTGACCCAGATCTACCGGCAGGCAGCCCATTCGAAGATTGTAACGAATGCCCACAGAATCAACCGAGGAGAATTTCCAGAGTTTTTAGGCGAATCCGACTTTAAATTTGTCGAAAACGAAACCCAGGAAGAGATTTTAGCGACGATCATCGATCTCGTCACGAAGCGGCTGCCGGAAAAATTCCGTTTTAATAAGTTTGAAGACATCCAAGTCCTTTCTCCGATGAAACGGGGTATGATCGGCTGTGAAAATCTCAATGTGGTTCTGCAAAAAGAGCTCAATCCGAGCGTGGCCCCCCTAAGCAGGATGGGAAGAACTTTCCACGTTAATGACAAGGTGATGCAGATCCGTAACGACTATGAAAAAATCGTCTTCAACGGCGATGTCGGAACAATTTCTTCCATTGATCTCTCCAACCAGACGCTCACGGTCCGTTTTGAAGATAGAAGAGTCGAATACGGCTTTTCCGAGATCGATGATCTCGTGCTAGCCTATGCGGTCTCGATCCACAAATATCAAGGCAGCGAATGCCCTTGTATTATCATTCCACTGCATATGAGCCATTTTAAAATGCTCCATCGGAATCTACTCTACACGGGGATCACGCGAGGAAAGAAGCTGGTGATCTTGGTCGGCACGAAGCAAGCCGTCAGCATGGCCGTCAAAAACGATGAGGTCAAAAAGCGTTTCACAGGCCTTACAAATTCTCTAAAGCAAATTACAATTTTTGCAACAAAAAAATCATATAAACTATAGTCCCAGCCATGAATGGCCGGGTTTTCAGCGCTGTTAGGATAAATGGTTGCGGTTAATAACCAGAAGGCCAAAAAGGTCTCTGAATCAGACCTGTTGGATTAAAAAGCATATCCCAGGCCCAGACCTAAGAGAAATCCGCCCACTTGCGCCTTTTGACCGTGCACATGATTTTTAGCCGAAGGAAAACGCATCCGTTTGTAGGAAAATTCTCCAAAAACATCGACAACCAAATG
>DASUCX010000214.1:0-3286 GCA_036275855.1 Rhabdochlamydiaceae bacterium | reverse complement strand
ATCTATAAACCGCTCGGAGATCACCATATCGCATGGCAGGGAAGCTGTCCCTATGGACAGAAGTTCACCACGCGTTGTTCGCTTCTTAGGACCTGCAAAACAGGCGCCTGTTTAAAGTCAGCGACCTCACATCAGCTCTTAGAGAAAGGAACTAAAAAGTTCACTGTCAAAATGTGACGGAGAGTGGTTTTGGTTTCTGCGAAGATCTCTTGGTCATCAATAAGTGTTTCAATCTCATCGAGGGAAAACCAGCGGACGCCCTGGAGGAGGATGCCTCGAAGGGGCCTGGCTATATAGATCATATCGATATGTTGGTGGGCTGGCTTATCACCGAAGGCAGGGATGTTTTCTAAGAGGCAGAGGTAGGGCCTTTCAATGCTGGAGGCATTCCAGAAATTAAGCCAGAGGTTCTCTTGCTGGATTAGTTCGATTTCAAGGCCTGTTTCTTCTAGGGCCTCGCGTTTGGCGCATTCAGAGGGCGTTTCATTGATCTCAACATGTCCTCCTGGGGGGAGCCATTTTTTGAGCTTGGGATGCATGAGCAACAGGGCTTTCCCTTGATCGACGATGTAGGCGGTGGCTGTGAAGTGCTTTTCCATCCCACGACTTTAACTGAGAGGGCTTAATTTTAAAAGACCTGCCAGCCTCTGATTAAATAGGATGTGTATTTTAATGCAATCGCCCTCGAGATGAAGGCCGTTGTCTGACTTCGTAAACTATTTTTTTAAATTCTTTGGGAGGGCTGCGGGGGAGCTCTAGATAAGCCTTAATCACAAAACTCAGGATCCCCTTGATGTGGTGGTTCTTTCCTAAGAAAAGGACAAAGTCGTCGATTTTGCCTAAAATCAGACGGGGCAGTTTTTCTTTCGCGAGGTAATTGATAGCGGGACTAAAAGGGTCGATTTCTACTTTGTCAGATTTGCAATCAAAATAGTTTAATTTACCTGTCCAGCCAACAAGAGCATTGGTTAGCTTGACGGCGGATTTGGCTTTTTTAGTAATCTTTTCAGAGAGTTCGTTTGTTTTTTGTGTGTTCTCTTTAATAGCGGTTTCGATGGTGCTTTTTAAGGTAGTGATTGTCCCATTTATCAAGGTCTGGTTGTCTCTTTTCTGGGCTTCTGTTCTCCAGGCCTCAAAATTACCTTGGAGCTTTGAAATGAGCAATTGGACAGATTCGGGATAATTTCTTGTGACAATCCTTTGCAGGATCTTCTGTAGCGGGCCGTAACGCGCGGTGGCACTATTGAGAGGTTGGGGTGTAATCGCACTTTCTAGAGGAGGAAGAAGCTGTCCTAAATCTTCATTAAGCTCGTCGATTTGTTTTTTCTTGTTTGCAAAATCGACGAGTTCATCGATTTTGGTGCAAATGGGTTTGCTGAGAGCTTCAAATTGATCTGAAGTATAGGTGATTTGCAATTGGGTCGAGTGATTCGTCTCTTTGTTGGCCTTTTCGCGGCGTCTTCTAAAGTTGTCGGTTAAATAAATGTCGCGCATTTGCTTCAATGTTTTTAGTGACGTGGGGGTAAAATTCTGAAGAGAATCGAAACAAGTTTTAAAGGTTTGGGCATCAACATCGAGCCCGTCAATAAATAGGTTGGCTTCTTTTTGAATATGTTTTAAAGGATCTGATTTATTTGTAATGACGGTTTGTATTCCGTTTGTGACCGCGTCTTTGAGTTCAACATAGAAATCATTTTCGAGACGGGCTAAGCTGGTATCGGTATCGCCGGTATTGAAACAGAGCCATTGCTTATGGATATCTTGCAGGACCTCTAAAAGAGCTGCAGAGAATGTATGGTCTTCCAGGAAGATTTGAAGCCCATGAATAATCTCCTCTGTTGCCTTTTGTATGCCGCGAGCATAAGCCGCTTCTATTACTTCCTTCTTTCCTTGCTCAAAAAGATTTGCAGGAGACAATTTGGCCTGGAGTTTGTGAACATTCAATCCTTGGATGTCGAGAAGTTCTAAGAAGTCCGAGATAAGTTTATTGATCGAATCTTGAACGCTTTTTTCGACAAAGCCACGCTGATGCAGAGCATTCGCTCTACGGCTATTTTCCGTCTCTGCTGCTTTAGTTGAACGGTTGATTTTTTGGAGCTTATCATGCAAAGCCTTGTAAATGGAATTTAGAGCAAGTTTGCCAAAATCCAAAGATGCACCGTCTTTATCGGAGATGATGCTATGGATTTGCGAGACTGCGATCTCTTTCAATATTTTTCGAGTGATTCCATTCAAACACCATCTCCAAGGTGTGGTAAGGATATTGACAGCCCGAGAGACGTAGGACAATGAAATAAACCATAATGAGAAAAAAGGAGATTTGGAGTCTTGGCCCCTTTGTTCGAAATGGGCAGCTCCGGTCTTGGACCAATTCAGAGACGGTGCGAATTGATCAAATAATGAACTAACGAGTCGACTAATGAGATCTTTAGAAGTTAAATCTTTCCCATGCCGATCTTTGAGTTTGATGTGGTCGATGGCACTGCCGATGGCTTGCCCTACGGTGGCACCCGGATTTTCGGTTTCTGAGATGGTTTTATATTTGGATTGTAGCCATCCAATGAATCCATGGCCGGGTTCTATGCACATTTTGACAAACAGATCTAAACGTTGTTCAGGAGTTAGACCGATCAAGTATAAAACGACATCTTGGCTTTGCTCTAGAAAGTGCTCGACAAGGAATAAAACAGAAGGGGCGAGCAGCCAGCAAATGGTTTTTCTCCCCTTTTTTTGGAAATAATTTAAATTGGAGTTATCGATCTCGGTGTAAATCAGGTCTTGGAAAATTTCATTGGGGCTTTTAGACCCTAATAAAGTGGTATTGGATTTTTTGATTAGAGCTGCAAGATTTCCACTCTCATCGACTTTTTTCTGAATGGTATCTTTCGGTAAAAACAAGAGAGCTAGGGCGATTCTAAATCCCAGCGATTTCAATTGGTCGAATGTTTCTATGATCGGAGGCACGTTGTTTGCGGGGACTGGTTTTTCGATGGGTGGGGGCAATCTAGCCCGTTTTTTTCGTGTTGAGGGATTAACAGAGATTTCCGCGACGGGAGCAATAGAAGATGAAGCTGTAGGAACCATTTTTCCAACAATTTGCTCTGCGAGTTTTTTTTGATAGGCATTGTTCTGGTATTGGCAACAGTGTACCGCCACCGATTATTGCAACACAAATTTGCGCTTAAATTATTTTCCATAGAGCAAAAAGTCCCGCTCGCATCGTCTCCGCGAGGTGCGTAGGGCTCACTCGCGATGCCTTCGCTGTTCTTTTTCCTCTTCACGCTAC
>DASUCX010000213.1:0-22874 GCA_036275855.1 Rhabdochlamydiaceae bacterium | reverse complement strand
TAGGTTGGATTGTGCAATTCATTTGCTGTGCATATCTTATTAAAAATGAGGCAGATATGAAATTAATTACTCCGGAATTACTCCGGAATTACTCCGGAATTACTCCCAGTAATTCTTTGCCAGGGAACCAAAGCCCTCCCTTGGTTTTCCCCCTAAGATGGATAGATTTTGCGATTTTCAACTCAAGCAGAAGGCCTTGTAGCTGCCTTATAGATAAAGAGGGAAGAACTTGTTGCAAATCAGACAGGCGAGCGCCTTCCCTCTTACTTGCTCGAATGTGTTTAAGAAGAAGTTCTTTATTGGTATTCCGATCAAGACCTCGTTTTCGAGTGTAGACGCCGATTTTTCCAGCATGAAGATAGTATTTTTGACAGAGCATGTATTGAATAGATTTACCTCTGCCAATCGATTCGATGACTCCCAAATCCACTAGATATTTAAGCTGTGTTTTTAGCTCGGGCGGAGCTGATGGGAGAGACTTTTCTTTATGCACATAATCGAGAACCAGAAAGTCGATCGTGGTAAACGAGGCCAAGACATCTTTATCCAACTTAGCCAGGAATCGTAAAAAGCTCTCGTCTTGGACTTGACCGTCTAAAGTCAACACGACCTGGTATTCGTCTGTATGGGTAAAATCGGGCAGAGATTTAGCCTGCTTTATGCTTTCTTCAAAAATCCGATCGGCTCCCTGGCCAGCCCTCTCTACAAGTCCGCATTTGGAAAAAACTTCAGCAATTCTTCGATTGCGAGGCTGTTGTCTCCACAGCATATTTTGAGGCGTAATTCCTGGAGGAAATCCACCAGGGCTACTGATTGTAATTCGGCGGGAAAATTGTTTCACCCAAATCGACCCCGCCGCTTTGTAATCGCGGTGGCTGAAGGCGTTAAGAATTGTCTCTCGAACGGCTTTTTCATTGAAGGTGGGGATGTCAAAGATGAATAGACCATCTTGAAAATGCTGGTTGTCATTGCGCAGATTAATTTTCTCCCAAAGCTCGTTGTAAAACGTGAAAAAGCCTTGCCGATATTCAACTCTTTGTTGTGCAGGTCCTGTAGCATCACTGAAACGGTATTCGAAAATGACTTCTGCTTGAGCTAAATATTTGCCGAGGGCCTTTTGGGTTCCAAATAAGATTAAAGCTGCATAAGTCAAGCCTTGGCCTGTAGCGATTTCGATGTCTTGCAGGAGTTGTTTCTCCGAAATATGTTTGAGTTGGTGGTTCCCAGATTTTCGTATCCAGGCCTCCCGAAAAGCATTGATAGCTGCAAGATCTAGGTCTTCAAAATTGGCGCCAGGACAAATTTGGGCTGAAAAATCTGGAACCCCCTCGTCAAAGATCCGTTTAAGCATGTCTGGTGTCATCGAGACCAATTCTTCGCCTCTTCGCATCCAATATCTTCCTTCAAATGCAATAGGAACGCCAATAGGTCTTGAGGGAATTGAAAAAATAATAATGCGTCGATCCTCTTCAAAGTGTTCCCCAACCTCAATTCTCAAAGATAAGGTGCTAATTAGATGAGATTTAATTTTTTCTAGATGAGGGAAAGCTTGGCTTCCTACAATTTTTCTGGGTAATTGATCGCTCACGCCCAAGATAATTCGACCACCTCCTTCATTGGCAAAAGCACAACAATATTGGGTGAGTTTTGTGATGTCGAAGGTGTTTTTGGCTTCTTTAAACTCAAGTCGAGCATTTTCTCGACACTTCATCCAGGTATGGAGCTCGCTCAGATCTTCGCTCATAACAACCGCTCTTCCACAGAAGGCGGGATTATAATAAAGTCTTCGATGGCTCGTTCAGCGCCGCTTCCTAAGCGGACCATTTTCCTGACGCCACGAAAATGGTCGTTAGGATCGCATCCTGTTGTTCTACAAGACTCTACAGCACGCATAATCGTGGTCAGAAAGTTTTCCCATTTCGCGTATCCGAGTGGTTCTTGTAGGTCGCGAGCAAACCAAAACTCAACCCCTTCTTCGGGTGTGATTTGAGCAAGACTATCAAAGTGACTTTGCAGCCTTTTTATGACTTCGCTATTAGACATGGGCGCCTCTTAGAGAGAATTTTTTTGAAAAGATTGTAACTGAAGGCAATAACTGATTCCAGTCAAACGTTCTGAATGATTTTTTAACGCTTCACGTATTCATCAGGAATGGATAGACCTGCCGCAAGCTGGCCTAAAATTTGTCTAAAAAATTGAAAGTGCGGGTCGGAAGGATTCTGCACTGCTAGACGTTCCCCTTGCGTGTGGCACCGGTCAATAATGTTTAAAGGAAGTCTTTCCTCTGTGGAAATGAATTGATCAACAGGGATCCCATTGACGAGTTCTTGCCCCAGGTTATCTGTTTGAATAAGGTCAGCTGTTCTAAAACATTCGACAATCTGTTCTTTTACCTTTTTTGAAGGGACGCTCATTCCTTGTATCTCTTCTGGAAGAATGCGGTCGGCTAGCATGAATTCATGATCTTTCACGGCTTCCTCGCTGTGAGAAGGGAAATTCTCCATAAAGTCGAAAATATTTTTTCTGTTTTCGTAGGCTGAGTCATACCTAGCACCAAAAAAACTCGCAGCTATCGTATTGGTAAGACCCTCTATTCAAGGCACTGAGCGAAAAATAGAATCTCACCTCTTCTGGAGCGTAATAACCAAGTTTCTCTAATTTCGTGCGCTTTTCGATATCCTTGTCCCATATCATCTGAACGAAGTTGACCTCGGGATTTTCACTACCAAATCCAGTATTTTGTATCCCGCCTTCGCTTCTCAGTTCTTGAGAAAGTAGGCCATTTTTGACAATGTTTGCAACTATATGCAATTCCTTGGAAGGCAAATCTGCATTAATTTGGAGATATTATGACTTATGTAAGAGCTCAAGCAGGGCCAGCCACAGCTGGAGATTCCGATCGAAAATTTACTGTCCATTATTTTGATGAAGATGGAAATCTTACGATTCGAAGCGGAGGAACTAGAGCGTGGAGATGCAATAACCCAGGGGCACTTTTAAAAAGCACCTATAGCGTAAGTAAAAAGAGGCGAGCAATCGGATCGGCAGGGTATGGAGAGTATGTCTATGCAGTATACCCGGATTATAAGACAGGCCACGAGGCGCTAGTTCTGATGTTACGGGGAAATATCTACGGGCCGCTCACCTTAACGCAAGCTTCTAAAAAATATGTAGAAGAAGATCCTGGACATGCTCGCAAAATTGCTCAAATGGCAAAATTGGATCTCAATCGTACGATAAGATCATTAAGTGATGCAGAATTTGAGAGATATTGGAAAGCGTTTGAAAAAAATGAAGCATGGACAGTTGGAAATGAAGATTTCATCGAAAAATGGTACATAACCGGTGTGCACAAAAGGAAGGGGATTATCTCCGAATACTTGGTGCAAAACAAGAAAGCTTCTCAATGGATCTCAAAAGAAGATGGACTTAAATGGGCGTTAGCAGGAAGATTGCGTGCAACAATTGTTCATCTGAAAACGGGCGTTCTTTTTCTTCGCCCTCCTTTTGGTGTGAAAGGTTTTAAGTTCTTGAAATAACAGGATCTACTTTTCTAGTTGCTTTAGAGGTGTAATATGGGCAGACTTCAAGTGCTGTTTTTGTTGCTTTTTTCTCTTGTGGGGGCTGCAGAGAAGGATGACGCTCCTTTATTGGATAAACAACAAGCCGAGATAGCTGATCTGTTAAGGGAGTTTGAGCTCGCAGAGCAACTTGTTGAAAAACAGGTCTCCATGCAAGGGGAGCTTGTTTTCAAGTCACTCCCTGGAGGGGCTGATTCCTCCTCTGCCGAGGAAGAGGATGCCGTTGTTCCTTGTTGGCTTCTTCGCATCGAACCTTCCAAAGAAGAAATTGCTCTGTGTTTAAGCGATGATCTTAGAGATTTTTGCGATCAACACGTCGGTAAACGCGTATCTATAGAAGGCGCGCTGTTTCCCGCGCACACAGCTCACCATCCAACACGTGTTTTAATAGATGTGCAAAAAATGGAAATGCACTAGGGGACGTCTCTTAAGATTGGAACTGAGAAAATAGAGAGGGTCTTAACAATTCGCCGTTGAGCAAGCGAGCGATGCGCTCGCCACTTGCCACTGCGTGGACGATTCCTATACCATTGCATCCGAGGTTGTACCAAAGATGAGGGTTTTGCCTGTCTTGACCTACCCAACGAAGTCCTGTTTGGGTGTAACCCATTATGCCATACCATTGGTACTGAAAGGAGGGATTGAAACCGTAGGTTCTTTGGGCAAATTGAGTGATGAGTGCAAAGGTTTTATTCCATTCGTTCTGATCCAAAGCTGGATCGACATACTCTGGTCCAGCAAAGACTGTTAGAGAATCGCAATTTGTTACATGCCAGTAAGGGACTGATGGATCTCTAGGAGTGATGAACGCTGCCGAATAGTCGTTGGGCAATGAAGTAGAGCCAGCTGCCGCATAGGCCGCCCGGGGAGTCGCCTTATTGCTATAACCATTCGTACAGATAACCAAAGCATCTGAGATGATTGTGCCTGAAGAATGTCTGAGAGTATTCTTTTCAATGTGTGTGATTTCGGTTTGCTCATAGACTTCAAATCGATCTGGGAAGCGATTCTTGAGATATTGCAAAAGGCAATGGCAGAACAAATAGGTATTTGTCCGGGCTCTGTCGACTGAATCATAGAGGAGGCCGATGTAAGAAGGATCTATCGTTTGGAGTTTTTCTAAAATGATTTCTCGAGGAACGCGATGAATCCCTTCACCTTCCACCTCGATTTCTTCAGAGATATAAAATTCCCATTTTTTTCGACCCATCTTTCGAAATATGGCTCCGTCTTGCAAGGAGCGCTCTAATGCGGCTTTGTCGGTGAACCCGAAGCCCAATCCTGCGTTGCCTAACGGTTCTATATTGTTCTCAAGGCCAATGAGTTTATGGATCCCGATATATTGATCCAACCCATAGTCTAATTCTAAAAAGGCCTCCTTGACCGGCTCAAACCCAAATTCTTCTACAAGCTCGCTCACCGGCCGCTCGATATGCGCCCACGCAAATCCAGCATTATTGCCCGTTGCGCCACATCCTATCGTCCCTCTTTCCACAAGAACGACCTGCTTATCTGTCAGAGTCAATAAGTAATAAAGCGTCGCAATGCCCGATATCCCCCCGCCCACTATCGCTACATCAGAGCGAAGGTCTTTCTTTAAACGGGGCCACGCAGTGGTATTGATCTCTTGCCAGGGGGAGCGAGGTTTAGCCATTGAGGCTACCCTTATCAAGAAAAACCATTTCGAACAAGAGTGTGCAGCCAAAAGATCAAAGTACTGACCATTTTCTTGACGCCACGAAAATGGTCATCAGGATCGCATCCTATTGTTTTACAAAAAGCAATAACCGATTCCAGTCAAGCGTTCTGAATGTGTCCAACCACCCCTAAATTCTTAGACTCTAAGTCATATTGTTTTAATTTTTAGTTATTTAAATGTTCTAAAAAAACATTACATCTGCTATGAGCTTGACTTTGTTCACAAAAACGTGTACGATAAATGAAAAAGCGAGACTTGGAAAAAGAGCTTAGCCGTTTGGGTTGGTGGTTAAAAAGAGAGGGCGGCAATCATGAGATTTGGACTAACGGCGACGATTCCGAACCCGTGCCTCGGCACAGAGAAATAAAAGAAAATTTAGCCAGAAAGATCATACAGGTGGCTAGGAATAACCCTCCAAAGAAGAAATAACAGGAGCAGAAAAATGATGGAACTAGAAGGTAAAGTGTGGAAGGATCCTGATAGTTCGTGGTGGCTTATTGAAATTTCCTTTCTGGATGTAATGACACAGGGCAAAACTCGAAAGAAAGCTTTGGAAATGATAAAGGACGCGGTAATGGAGCTTTTAAAAGACTCTTATGAGGATTTGTTAGGTAAGCGGTTTCAACTTGATGTAAATCTTTATGAAGCTGGTGTTATTGGTATGGGTGCCTCTGATGAAACACTCCTTTTTGCACTGGGACTAAAAAGACAAAGATTGAGAAGTGGTTCTACCATTCGTGACGTTTCCAAAAGACTAAAATCGAAATCACCTAACGCCTATGCTCGCTATGAAAGAGCACGGTCAAGGCCTAGTTTCGAAAAATATGCGGAACTTTTACATGCGGCTAATCCAAATAGAAGGCCTTT
Source organism: Rhabdochlamydiaceae bacterium (assembly GCA_036275855.1). Lineage (GTDB taxonomy): Bacteria > Chlamydiota > Chlamydiia > Chlamydiales > Rhabdochlamydiaceae > PALSA-1444. Next base: position 16,727 of record DASUCX010000213.1, on the reverse strand, counting down.
GTTAGTAAGTTAACAAACTAAGAAGGCATCACGACTTCAGGCACCTGCCTTTTTAAGGCATCGAACTGTTTTGCCAGCTCTAGCGCCTCTTCTTCCTCTAGCTTGCCGCTGTGGATCTTCTGTTTGATCGTCTCTCGCTCTTCCATCCAGTTCCGTTGTAAAATTCTTTTGAGGGTATTGATCAATGATTCTTCGGCTTTTTCAACCTGGATCTTCCTGCTCATGATATCGAGGACAATACCGCTCTCGTCTTCCCCTTCAAGCCCCGCTGCGCAGGAAAGCAGATCGGTCGAACCCCCTTTTTCATAGGCATCCATGAAGATCGTGAACAGCCTTTGGCAGACCGGAACGCGCAAATGCTCTGGCAAAAGATTGGCTTTGGCGATCGCAAACAGCTTTTGCATCCCCTCGCCTGCCAAAAACAACAACCGGAGGAGATCGGTCTCCAAAATTTTGTCGGCATCAACCCCCTCTTGCCCCTGAAGCCTGCCCTCTCGTTTAACGACGGTGGTCTGCACCGCTCCGACTCCAATTAACTCTTCCGGCAGTTGAACAAGAAGTGCGAGTTTTCTCAAGCTTTCGTGGATCATGACAGGATGTTCCCACGCACGGACGCGCTGTACTACACTTTCCGTCAGCGCACTTTTTCCCGAAGGAGAATCTAAATTATGCGTCTTGGAAAGCTGACTGACCAAAAACGTCAAATAATCGGTCGGTTTTTGTAAATGCTCAGCAAACCAGGCAGCGCCTCTTTCTCGAAGGAGCGTGTCGGGATCTTGTTTGGGCGGGAGCACAGCAACGAAGACTTCAATTCCTTTTTTCTGAAACAGATCTCCGATCTTGACTGCGGCTTCTTCCCCGGCGGTATCGCCATCGAGCGCAAGATAAACGGTTTGCACTCCCAGGTTGAGAAGCTCCCTTACGTGTCCCTCGCCAAAGGCAGTACCTTGGCCCGCGACAGTGTAATCGAATCCTTCTTGGATCATCCGGAGGCAATCGATTTGGCCTTCGACAATGACCGCTTTTTTCTCTTTGGTAATCGTCTTGCGGCAGTAACTGAGGCCAAACAGGACTTGCGATTTTTTAAACAGCGGCGTCTCGGGAGTATTGATATATTTTCCGCCAAACGTCTCTTCTTTAAATTTTCTTCCGGAAAACCCGATCACATTGCCCATTCCATCTCGGATAGGGAACATGATCCGGTCGGAAAAAAAATCCCGTTTCGTGCCTTCTTCGGAAATCGATAGCAATCCTGCGGTCTGTAAAACTACATCGGAGAGTTCTTTGCTTTTTAAAATTTTATACAGTGAGTTTCGCTGTCTGGGAGCAAATCCGATTTCAAATCGCTCTATAAAATTGAGATCGATCCCCCGTTTATAGAGGTACTGCAGAGCCGCAGTCCCCTCTTCTGAATGCAGAAGCATGAAATGGTAGAATCGGCAGGCCAGCTGCATCGCTTCTTTTAGGACTGTTTTAGAGGGGCCCGACTGCTCAACTTTATCGTCCCTTTCTAAAACAACACCGAACTTTTCTGCCAAGCTCTCAACCGCTTCGGTAAATCCCATTTTGAGATGGTTCATCAAAAAAGCAATCGCATCGCCATGAGCGCTGCAACCAAAACAGTGGTAATGACTATCTCCTCGATTGACGATAAACGACGGCGTCTTTTCCTCATGGAATGGGCACAGCGCTTTAAACGTCGACCCGGCTTTTTTCAAATCGATATGAGCGGAGATCACCTCGGGTAGATCAATCCGCTGCCTAAGCAAGTCGAGACTTTCTTTGGTGTAAAGGGGCATAATGAATCTATATTTTTAACTGGCTTCCTCTCTTTTTACCCTTTTTGGTCATTTTAATCACAGCGCTCCCTATCTTGTGAGAGCAGGTCAAAAGAGTTCTATGTTTTTTTGTTTATGTGATGAACGGTAGGTAGTTTTCTCTATTAATGCACTCAAAAGATGCCTCCGGATAAGTCTCTTTCCATAAACGGGGAGCTTTCTCGCTTTTTCCCCACTTAAATTCATATCCAAAGAGCTTACCTTCTCTTTCTTCTACCCAATCCATTTCTTTTTGATCATAGGTACGCCAAAAGAAATTATGACTCAACAGTTCTTGATACTGTTGTTTTTTCAATCTTTCAACAACGAGGTAATTTTCCCAGAGCTGTCCTATATCATTTCTTTGAGAAAGGGGATTAAAATTGTTGATCAAAGCATTGAGTATCCCGTTGTCATAAAAGTAATAATGCGAAGTTTTCGTCACCTCTTTACGGAGATTTCGACTGAAGCCTCGAATATTAAAAATAACAAAGACCTTTTCTAGAAGATCGAGATATTTTTCAACCGTAGAGCGACTAATTTGTAAACTTCTAGCGAGCTCTTCATGCGAAACTTCTTTGCCAATTTGAAATGCCAATAAAATAAGCAAATCAATCAGTTTCTTCGACTTTTGGATCCCCTCAAAAGCCAAAATATCTTTTAAAAGATACGAAGATACGAGGTCGTGTAAATATCTCTTTCTTCCTTGATCGCTTCCTAAAGTAATGACTTCAGGATAGGAGCCGTAAACCAAACGAGATTCAAGCTGAGCTTGCGTTTGCATAGAATTTTCAATATGGCTCAATTCCATTTGTGAAATAGGGAACATTTGGATGACGTATCTGCGGCCCGTTAGAGGCTCTCCCAGTTGTTTGGCAAGCTCGAAAGTTGAAGATCCTGTGACGATGACTTTCACATGAGGGATATGGTCAACGATCAGCTTTAAATTCTGTCCAATATTAGGAATAAACTGGGCCTCATCGATGACTAGAAGCGTCTTGTTGCCAATGAATGCCTTCAATTGATCAATGGATTGATTGGGAAAGCTTCTTTGGAATAAAAGGTCTTCTCCTGTCACAAACAGATAATTTGTTTCATTCTCAAGATACTTCTCCAAGAGAGTGGTTTTCCCAACACGACGAGGGCCATAAATCACGATGACCTTGCGTGGGCTAGCGAGTTTTTTCAGATGCTCTAAGGGCAATTGAGGGATATACATAGCCTTATTCTATCAAAACACCGTATTTAACGTAAATTGCGATATATAAAACATCGGAATTCATAGAAATTCCGCTGTTTTGTTAGCGGAATTAATGAATTTAACGTAAGGGTCTGGCTATAAATCTGTTATGTATTTTGTTGTTAAAGGCCAAATTCCAAAAACAGCGGTTTATGGTCGGAGACCTCGTGATCCAAGACTGCAAAGTGATGGGTTTTGACCTCTGGCGATGTTAAAATATAATCGGCGAATTTTTCTTCTTTTTTATAGAGGCTAGTACGTGTCGAGCGCACCTGATGAAGGTTGATAAGATTGTGCATCTTATCTTCGATGATTCTCATACTTTGGGTGTCAGGCCGAAGATTAAAATCCCCGCATACGATTTTAGGTGCCTGGAGTTTATCCATAAACTTTTTGATTTTCTGAGACTGAAGAATTCTGTCAGGAGAGTCGCTTTTCCCTTTCCCATTCCATAAACCATGCACATTCAAAATAGAATAGTCTTGACCATCCATCCGCACTTGGAGCCATTGCATATTTCGAGAGTGGTGAGGGCCGATGCCGGAATAGGTTGGATTATCATAAATTTGGACATCTCCTTCTACTATGACCTCAATGGTCTTCCGAACGAATGCGCAAATGCCGTAGATGTTGTTGACAACGGGTTTGAAAAAGCCTTTAAAGTCTGGAAGTCGTTCTTGCAGTTCAGAAAAAATATTTAGGCTAACTGGAGCATTTTCATCTGATATTTGCGCGGGGGCATTATGATAAACTTCTTGGAAACAGAAAATATCGATATTTTTTTCATGGAAGATGACAAAATCCAAAAAAGGGGCGCCTACACGTCCGCCCCAGATATTTAGCGTTATGAGTTTCATGGTCCTAAAAATTTAAACTCCCAGCGCATATTTTGTCATTGTTATGGAAACTTCTTCCATCCAGCAAGATAGGAAATCGATAATAGGCAAGCAAGATTTATCTTTCCATCGAAATTGTGCAAAAGATGAGCTATTTTACACATCTTGCACTGTAGTAGACCAGGACTGCAGAGGTCATTGCAGAGGCTACGATGAGGATAAGTTTAGGTGACAGCAATAATAGTACGCTTCCAAATAGACAGATAATGGCATCTCCCAAGACGCGTAGAGAGAGCTGGACCCCCAAAACTTCGCCTTGAATCGTATCTGCAGCAGTATCTGAGATCTTCACCGTGAGCAAAGTCACCGCAAGGCCAATGACAAGTCCGCAAAGAGTAAAACAAAGTACCATCTGCCAAGGAGAATTGACGAGCACGGTTCCAATTAAAAATAGGCAAAATCCTCCAATAGAGCAGAGGATTGCCAACCGATTTAAGACACGAGAGGAAAGGTAAGCAGAGAGCCATCCATTTCCAACGACAAGTCCAATACAAAGTGCTGCATTATAGAAAATCAGCTGCGCAGGACCTAGTGTCCACTTAACTGTGAGATATACAGGTCCAAATTCATAGAAAATGTCGACAGCGAGAGTAAAAGCTGTAGAAATGAGCAAAAGAAATTTCAGCTGTTTATTGGAAAATAAGGTTGACATTCTCTGAATAAAATTAATCCGCTGCCAAAAAGTTCTCACTACAGTGGTAGGGCTCACAACCGATTTATCAAGCACGAGTGCTGAGAGACCGGCAAGACACAAAAAGAGGACGCAGATGAAATAGAATGGTGTAGAAGCTGTCAAACTCTCTAATAGATTCTTGTCGGATAATAAGCCTCCTAAAAGCGGTCCTAGAAGATAGGCAAAAGAGATAGCAGCATTTATTTTTCCAAAAGTTTCATGTTTAGAGATTGTTTTGATATCAGCAGCCATGGCTCTTGCAACGGCAATATTGCCTTCCATAATCCCGGCCATAAATCGGCTTACAATGAGCAGGCCCAGGTGTTTCCATGCAATCGCAAATCCTGTAAGGAGATAACAACCAGCTGCAATCAATAAGCTTGCTGATAGCAGCTGTTTACGGCCATATTCATCTGATAGGGTTCCGAGAATCGGCGATCCGACAAATTGTCCCAAAGGATAAGCTGCCAGGGTAATTCCCAGAAAAAGAGCGTGGCTAGATGGACCCCAGCTTGCCGGTAAGATGGCATAGTGGGGATTGAGAAAAAGTGCAGGGAAGATCAAGTAGGGCATGGAGATCCCTATGAAGCCTAAAAATACGATGACTACAATAACCCAGAATTTCCGTCTTTGCTTTTTCTGTTCTGTCACAGAATCTCCTGCGCAGGACATTATAAAGCATGGGACTTTTAAAGTGTTGAGAGTCTTTTAGGTAGGGGCCGCCCTAGCGAGGATCATGCACGCTGATATAACGAGAACGACCATACTTCAGTAATTTTTCATCACATGTGACAAATACGGCATTTAATTCATGGGCTGTGGACACCAATAAACGATCGGCAGGATCTCCATGAATGACATCTGGTAATCTGCAGCTTTGGATAGCAATTCTGGGAAAAAATCGGCTTGGTAACATCACCTTTAAAATGAACAGTTCCTTTCATTTTTCCGTAGAGTTCTTCATCTTTCTTTTCAATCGGAACATTTCTTTTAGTAATAACTACTCTCCGTCGAGTTCTTCTTACACGTTCCATAACTTTTAGGCACTCCGCTTTAAATCTACCTGCCTTCATAAACTCGCTCGTTCTAGCACTCCCAGAGGTATGAATTCAACAACTTCCTTGTGGTCATGTTAACATGGTCATGAAGCCAATGGCAAGATGTTTTCTTCCTTATCTGAGTTGATCTATAAGCAAATAAAGAAAGCAGCTAATAAAACAATTTCTTGAATTTGTTAAAGAAATAATTTTATCCCGACACAAATAAAAAATCTCTTAAAGATCTCTTTACGAAAATTATCCTGTTCATTTTAATAGATTTATGGACAGAAACACCTCTACCGAACAATCTCAAGAGGAAAGCAGTGAGCCGCAAGTCGGATTGTCAATAGATTCGTCGTGGGAAAAGTGGCGAAACGAGCAAGTTCAGACCATCTCTTCCATTCTCAGCAATGTTTTTAGAGTCGAAGACGAAGTCCGCCAAATTCAAGCCCCTTCCAGGCTTTTGAGAAATCCCGCCAGGCAATCGGGTGGCGACGAGAAAGAAATCTGCGAGAAACTCAATGCTATCCGTAAGCAAATCTCTGAATATGAGCAGCTGCTGCAACTAAGCTTGAAAAGAATTGATAATGCCCTCTTGGAAATCCATCCTCAGGAATCACCGGCCTGCGACCCCCCTGCTGCTGCTTCTCCTCCTCCCGTTGAACCACCCACGAAATTCGGAAGACTAAAAAAGTGGGTGAAGAAGAAGTTGACTTTGTAGATCTCTCTACTCAATAATCGGTCGTTATGTCCGTCACTCCGATGATGTCTCAATGGCACGAATGCAAAAAGCAAGCTCCGGGAGCTGTGCTCCTGTTCCGTTTGGGCGATTTCTATGAAGCGTTTGAAGACGATGCGATTCTTTTGGCCAAAGAACTGGAACTCGTCCTGACGAAACGACAAGAAACGCCGATGGCGGGAATCCCTGCCCATACCTGTGAATCGTACGTCGATCGGCTCGTCTCCAAAGGGTACCGCGTTGCCATTGCAGAACAGATGGAAGACCCTAAAGTGGTCAAGGGAATCGTCAAACGTGAAATTGTCCGGATGGTGACTCCAGGGTCAGTGATCAATTCATCGCTGCTGAGCGACAAAGCGAATAATTTCATCGCCTGCCTTTCCCAAATCAACTCGACCTACGGCCTAGCAATTTTAGATTTGACAACGGCCGATTTCCGAGTGATGGAATTTCAAACTAGGGAGCGTACGCTCCCTTGCCAAGAGCTCCTCGATGAACTCGGCCGCTTTTCTCCCAAAGAAATCGTTGTCTCGGAAAAATGCTGGAAGCATCTCTCTAAAAATTTGGAAGAACTAGGCATCAGCTCATTTCTCGTCAGAGAAGAGTATCATTTCGATCATCGGTTTGCTTGTGAGAGCCTTTCCAAACATTTTCACGTCCATACGCTAGATGGATTCGGACTCAAAGGGATGACCGCTGCCATCAATGCAGCCGGCGCTTTGATGACGTATGTCAGAGACGATCTAAACCTTAACTTCAGCCATATCAGATCGATCCATCCTCATCCGCTTTCAAAATACATGGCGCTCGACCGAATCACTCAGCGACACTTAGAGCTCGTCGAACCTCTCCATGAGAAAGGCAAAACCCTCCTCCACATCTTAGATGAAACAGCAACTCCCATGGGTGGAAGGCTCCTCCGCGAGTGGCTTTTGCATCCTCTTCTCTCCGCCCCCGAGATCAAACTCCGTCAAGACCATATTGAAAAGTTTTTAAATGAAAGAGGCAGTTGCAAAACTGCTGTGCCCCAGAAAATCGATGATTTTGACGCCAGTTCTCAGGGCCAGCAAGCTGGCCCGTGCTGCGCAACCGAGACCATGCCCGAATGGGCAGGCAAGGTTGCGCAGCGAGAGCTGGCGCCAAAAGGGCGATTTTATGGGGCGCATGAATTTTGCAATTGCCTCGTAGGAACTGATTTAAAAAAACATCTCAAAGAGGTCCGCGACCTCCAGCGGCTGATCATGCGGATCGAGACCGGCTATGCCAATCCGCGCGATTTAGCCGGGCTTCGTTTTTCACTTGAGCCGCTCCCGGAAATTTCCCGTTTACTACAAAAGCTGGGAATGAAAGCGCTGCCCGATCTGTCGGAACTGACAAAAAAAATTGCCGGCGCCATCGTCGATGCGCCGCCACTCAGACTCTCCGATGGAGGGATCTTTAAATCCGGATACCATTTTGAGCTCGATGAACTCAAAACCCTCAAATCCGACAGTCAAACTTGGTTAGCGAGCTATCAAACAAAACTGCGCGAAGAGGTTCAAATCAAAACCCTCAAAGTCGGCTATACGCAAGCGTTTGGGTATTTCATTGAGGTCAGCCGCGGCCAATCTGAAAAAATGCCGCTTGCGTTCCAACGGCGCCAAACTCTCGTCAACACCGAACGATACATCTCCCCTGAACTGAAAGAATTCGAGCACAAGATTCTCACTGCCGAAGACAAAATCGCCTTTTTAGAAAACAAACTCTTCCAAGAGCTGCGGCAAGAGATCGCCCAATTTGCCGAGTCGATCCGCCAGGCTGCTCAGTGGATTGCCGAAATCGATGTCTATTTAGCCCTAGCAGAAATCGCCAGAGAACATGGCTACACACGGCCAATTGTCGACACTTCCGATCTGTTAAAAATTGAAGACGGCCGCCACTCGGTCATCGAAGCTTCTCTGGAAAAAGAGACCTTTATCCCCAATGACGTCTCATTCAATGAACTCGAGCGGCTTCTCGTGATCACCGGACCCAACATGGCCGGCAAATCAACATACATCCGTCAAGTCGCTCTCATTGTCCTCCTTGCACAGATGGGATCGTTTGTCCCAGCAAAACAGGCGCATATCGGCATCGTCGATAAAGTGTTCACGCGGATTGGAGCAAGCGACGATTTAAGCCGAGGTCAATCGACCTTCATGGTTGAGATGAGCGAAACTGCCAATATCCTCAACAACTCCACCTCTCGCTCACTGGTGATCTTAGATGAGATCGGACGGGGCACCAGCACCTACGACGGGATTGCCATTGCTTGGTCTGTTGCAGAGTACCTGCTCACCACCCCAAACAAACGGGCAAAAACACTTTTTGCCACGCACTATTTTGAGCTAACCCGTCTTGAAGAGGAAGTCCCCGGCGCTGTCAATTACAACGTCGCTGTCCATGAATCTGAAAAGGGGATTGTCTTCCTCAGGAAAATCGTTAAAGGCGGCACTGACAAAAGCTACGGCATCCATGTTGCCAAACTCGCCGGCCTTCCTCCAGCCGTGATCAAAAAAGCGGAGTTAATGCTCGCAAAACTCCATGCAACGGCTGCAGAGCCTGTCCAGCCGAAGGACAAACAGCTTGCCCTCTTTTGATTTAAGTAAATATTCGACAGAACCCGGTGTCTATTTGATGAAAAATCGATCCGGCATCGTCATCTATGTCGGCAAAGCGAATAATCTCCGCCAGCGGCTCAAGCAGTATTTTGCGACCGGCCGCGATCAGCGGCCGATGGTCCCTTTTTTGGTTGCCGAGATCGCCTCCATTGACATCATTGTCGTCACAACAGAAAAAGAGGCGCTTCTCCTTGAAAACACCCTCATTAAGAAGCACAAGCCGAAATTCAACGCTCTTCTAAAAGACGACAAAACTTTCATTAGCCTGATGATCAACAATAAACATCCCTGGCCAATGATCCAACTGATCCGAACCAAAGGCAAACCGAAAAAAGACGGGATCTATTTTGGCCCTTACACCAGCGCCTATGCCGCCCGGCAGACCTTTGACCTGATGACAAAACTCTTTCCACTCAGACAATGTTCCGATGCAGAATTAAAAAAACGGTCGCGCCCTTGTCTGCTCTATGGAATTAAGCGATGCATTGCCCCTTGTGTTGGTTTTTGTACCAAGGAAGAGTACCGCTCCTATGTCGACAAAGCGATTGATTTTCTCCGAGGCCACGACCACAAGATTATCCAAGAACTCGAATCCGAGATGCAAAAAGCCTCCGACGCCCTAGAATTTGAAAAAGCCGCAGCCCTGTTGCAAACCATGAAACAGATCCGACATATCACAGAAGGCGGCGGCATCATCGCTAAAGCAGGCGGAAAAGATTGCGATGCCCTTGCTCTCCATCGCCAAGGCGGCGAAGTGATGCTCGCCCAGCTCTTCTTCCGTGAAGGAAAGCTCATCGGATCAGAACACTATTCGTTTTCTGAAGTCGCTGAAGGAAATGAAGAGATCTACACTTCCTTCCTTCTCCAATACTACAAAGACCGAACTGTCCATCCCCATGAGATCCTTCTCCCCATCGAACTTAAGCTCCAACAGCCAATGGAAGAAATCTTAGACATCAAAATCGTCCAGCCTCAAAAACGTGACAAAAAAGCCATCGTTCATCTGGCAGAAAAAAATGCCAAAGAGCTCTTCCAGCAAGAAAAAGATGAAAACGACCTGACGGAAAAAATGCTCCTCGATCTCCAGGAAACTCTACGATTAAACCGATACCCTGAACGGATTGAATGTTTCGACACGTCGAACATCGCAGGAACAGACCTCGTCGCGTCGATGGTCGCTTTCACCCACGGAAAATACGACAAAAAAAGAACCCGCCTATTTAAGATCCGCGATATCCCCAAAGGCGATGATTATGCAGCGCTGCGCCAAGTGATTTTGCGACGGCTGACCCGCGCCAAAGAAGAAAACGATCTGCCTGATCTGATCGTTATTGATGGCGGCAAGGGGCAGCTCACCCAAGCCCTCGATGTTCTCAAAGAGCTCGACATCGTCACCGTCGATCCCATTTCGGTCGCAAAGCAAGAGGGCAAACATGATAAAGGCGTGACCCAAGAAAAGATCTTCTTACCGGGCAAATCAGAACCTCTCTTACTCCCGCTCCATTCTCCTCTCCTCTTTTTACTCCAGCGAATCCGAGATGAAGCGCATCGAAAAGCGATCGGCTTCCACCGTCAGCGGAGAAGCAAACGAACTATTACATCTTTGATTGATGAAATCCCGGGGATTGGAGATGTCAAGCGAAGGCGGTTGCTCACCCATTTCGGAAGCCTCCAGAGAATCCTGGAGGCCTCCGAAGCAGCCCTCTTGGAAGTTAAAGGGATTAACTCCCAAGACGTCGCTCAAATTAAGAAATTCAATTCACATTAAGTTCAGCAACTTGGATGAAAGGATCTTCCACATCCCAGGTTGTTGTCCAGACAATAATCCCTTGCCCCTTCTTGTTGAAGGCAAATTTAAAATTACCGCAATCTTGCCCCTCTGGAGAAATTGTTGCAAAAGACCACTCTTTTGTCGCAGTGGGTAAAGAGGCTCCACGAATGGAGACCTGCTTCCTCTGAAATTCATTCCACAGCACAATAAAAGAGCCTTGATGGTTTGGTCTGACCTTGAGGCTGCTACACTCACGAGCCCCGCTCGACAATCGCACAGGTGCTTCCCACGCTTGATTAACAGGTTTATACGCAGCGTAGGGCACTTCTTTTCTTCCTTCCTCCACTGTCCAAGCAACTAAGATATTGCCTTGCTCATCGATGGAAATCTTCGGACTTTCTGCCTCTTCGACCTCTACCAAAGCGATCGGCGAAGACCACGGCTGCCCGGGAGCTTTATCCGCAACATAGATGACCTCTTTGTCTTTTTCCGATTGAGTCCAGCTCACAACAATATGTCCAGACTCGCTCATGGCAAGTTTTTTTCTATAAAAATAATGTTTAGAGACAGCTAAATCAAACGGCTCAGACCACAGCCCATCGAAATAAGCTATCACTTGGAGTGTTTTATCCTCGCCTACTTGAGGCGAAAGCGACCAGAGTATCGCCATATCCCCCTTAGAGTTCATCACGCCTCCCTCTCCTGAAGTATAAGGATTATCGCTAAAGGAAAAGAGAGTTGTAGGATCAGACCATTTGCCGTCTTTTTCCAACCATGCGCCTTGCAGCCTCTTGACTGGCATAGAATCTTTGTATGAACCCTCTTCCCATCCTGCAAAAACTTTTCCTGATCGATTTTTTACCAGATATTGTGCAGCCGTAACTCCGTCTTTCTCTCCAATGTCGGTCTTTTCGACTTCATCCTTTTGGTGGGAGTAAAAGACAGAAACAACATTGTGTTTGAAAAGCCCTTGTGAAGCTTGACAGCAAAAAAACAAACCATTTCCCTGGGAGTCAAAAGCGCTTTCAGGATATTTAAGCTGATCCTCCGGAGATATTACGTTAACCGCACGAGACCAGTCTTTGTTTTTCTCTTTTTTAGCAAATTGAAAAAACTTGAGTTTCTCTCCTTCTAAATCCTTTTTTTTAAGCTTCCAGGAAACAAAATGGCTACCTTGATGATCTGTCATCGAATTCAAATCACCAATCTCTTGAGCAGGTTCCGAAATTGCAGCAGCTGACCATTTTTTTTCATGATCCTTTGTCGCCGCCATAACCGTTTCGGTTTTTTCATCAGGATTTTCAGAGACCCACAATGCTAGAACTTCTCCTTCTTCGTTAATGGTAACGGTTGGAGATGAGACATCTCTTCCTGGTTCTGAAATCGTCACCGGTGTTGTACAGCTCAGGCCCCAAGCTTGAGCAAGCAATAGACTGAAGCAAATCGCGATCTTTTTCATTTTTCCTCCTATCGAGTTCTGTTGAGTTAAAGAAATTGTAGTTCATACACTCTTTCCAGCCTAGTACTCTGTTAACAAAGTTTTTGCCCATAGGATTGCGTCAAAACCCCGGGGTTAGAATATCGTAAAGCTAGCTGTATTAACTTAATACAGCGCGCTTTACGATCTTCAAACCGCGGGAGTTTTCACGTCAATCCTATGGGTAAAAACTTTAATTGTCATGTACTAGACGCGTTGGATGTATTCATTGGTATGGGTGTCGACCTTCACGATATCCCCAGTTTCGACGAAGAGAGGGACATCGATTTTCGCACCCGTTTCTAAAACAGCGATTTTGGTGGCGTTGGCAAGAGGCGAAACCACTTCAGACGTTTCTGTCTTGACGACCATGAGTTCGAGGAACTGCGGAAGTTCCACAGAAAAGATCGAGGTGCCGTAGCACATCGCTTTGACATCGATCCCTTCTTTGAGATAATTCACTCTGTCGCCAATAACAGCGGCAGGAACTAACACTTGTTCGAGATTGCCAACATCGAGAAATAGATAATCTTTGCCTTCGAGATAGAGATATTCGAGCTTTCGTTCTGCCAAGGCAACTTCGGAGATCGGCTGGCCGATCTTGAAATTTTTCTCGATCATTTCCTCGGAGAGCAGATTCTTCAACTTTGTTTTGATGAAAGGATTGCCCTTTGCAACGGTGACTTTAACACACGACTCAACTCGATAGATGCTTCCATCGAGGGAGATGGTCATTCCGGGGCTCATTTGATTACTGTTTGTCATAGCTGATTAAAATATCCTTTATCTCTCTTAGCTTCTTTATCGCATGATCGACATCCCGCGCAATACAGTGCGGCAGGGATGACAGGGGAGAACTAAGCCCTCTTCCCCATTGCATATGGACCGTGATGCAGCCGAGTTCTTTGGCGGGCGACAAATCTCTTTTGACGCGGTCTCCGCAGACCAATGTCTGAGCAGGAGCAAATCCAAGCTCGTCAAGAATTATCTTATAGTGCGGCTTTTTATCCCAGTCTTCTGAGACGCAGATTTTACTAAAAATTGTTGAATCTATACCAGCATTTTTCAGTTTTAGCATCTGTTGTGCGGGATTACCCATCGAAACAAGAGCTAATTGATGCTCTAAACTCAAATCTGACAAAAGATCGAGCGCATGCTCGAGCGGATAGACAGGAAAATCTTGAGGCAGCGGTCCATAAACCTCGGCATGACCAATCTCGTAAAATTTTTTATTGCCATTCATAATTTCAAGAAATTCAAGAAGAGTTTGAGAGGCGCTCTCTGCAGCTGTATCTAACCTTTTTAAAATCGTCAGGGCCTCTTGAAAATCACCCACATGCAGCCCCGCTTCGACCATTTTGCTCAGCGCCTGCTCGAGTTTCACGGGAGTGATGGAGCCCGTGGTATCAATTAAAGTGTCATCCAGATCAAAGATGATTAACAATGTTCATCAACTCTTGGGCTAATTTTTTAGAATCGTGGCGGATTAAACTCCGCTTAATCAGATCTTTTTTCACGCCTTGACCGCTCTTGAGTTCTCCCAGGAGCGGAGCCAGTCGAATGCGGTCATCTTTCAGATCATTGATGACAAGATCGCCTTCTTCGGCATAAAGTTCGATCAACTCTTTCGGAGGATTTTGGTTGTTGACCAGGATATAATCAAAAATATCTTCGCCAATGAATCGCTCCATCTCTGTCGCGTAGTCGCTGACTTTGTATTTGCTGGTTTGGCCTCTGCGGTTCATCAAATTGACCACAAAGACCTTCTTTGCATCGCTTTGACGCAGGGCATCGCTGACGCCTTCAACTAAAAAATTCGGGATCAGCGAAGTGTGCAAGCCTCCAGGCCCAACAACGATCAGGTCGGCGTTCATGATTTCGTTGATGGCATGCGGATTCGCCTTTGGATAAGGCTCTAAATAAATGCTGCTATATCCCTTCTCAATCTCCTGAGACAGATAAATCTCTCTTTCTCCTTCCAAGACATGGCAACTTTTCAAGATCATCTTGAGGCGGACCAAGTGCGTTGTCACCGGAATCACTTTCCCTTTGATAAAGAGAATTTTTCCAACTTCTTCGACTGCTTTTTCAAAGCTTCCTGTGACTTTTTCAAGGGCGGAAAGCAAAAGATTACCGAAACTGTGTCCACCCAGGCCGCCTTGCTCAAAGCGGTAGTTCATCAAGCTGCGCATCAATCTGGAAGAATCCGACAGGGCCACTAAACATTGTCGCACATCGCCCGGCGGGAGCACTCCCAGCTCATCCCTCAGGATGCCAGTGCTTCCTCCGTCATCCGCCATTGAAACAATGGCACTGACATCCACATCGTAATTCTTGATCCCTCTGAGGACGGTAAAATTTCCGGTGCCGCCGCCGATGGTCACAATTTTCTTCATCGAGTACCTTCGCGCAGTCGCGTGATTGCTTTTTCCATATTTGGAGCCTTATAAAGGTGGGTGCCCGCGACTAGCAGATTTGCGCCTGCTTTCACACATAAAGGGGCTGTTTTATCATCAATGCCGCCATCGACTTCGATATTCAGCGGCAGTTTTAATTGATCGGCCATCGCTCTCGTAAATTCGACTTTGTCGAGCACTTCCGACATGAATAACTGCCCGCCAAATCCGGGATTGACCGTCATCAAAAGAACCAGGTCGCAGAGCGCTAAAAATGGAAGAACCATTTCATGCGATGTCTCTGGGCAAAACGCAAGCCCAACTTGGACTCCGCACTTACGAACGTAATCGAGCATTTCCTTCACATTTTCCGTTGCCTCAAAGTGAAAAATCACTCTGTCAGCTCCTGCCTCAACAAATTTTTCAATATAGTCGTAAGGATTGTAGATCATCAGATGGACGTCAAGAAATAATTTCGTGCTGCGGTTGATCGCGGCAACCGCTTTTGGCCCCAATGTTAAATTAGGGACAAAATGGCCATCCATAATATCGACGTGGAGAGCATCAGCCCCGGCATCTTCCGCACGCCTGGCTTCTTCCCCTAAACAGGAAAAATCGCCCGCCAAAATAGAAGGCAAAACTTGAATTTTTAGAGAATTTGACGGTTTTTTAGACATTTTCTGACATTCTAAGTATTCCTCCTCTTCACGTCAAGACAGGGAGTTTCCAAAATTTTTTTTAGTTCGCTTTTACTTCGATCTTCTCTATCATTTTGGGCACTATAGTTTATTTATCCTGAGAAATGAGATGTCGACAACAAACTTAAATGGGTCACCAGCTCCCTTCATCCATCAAGGCAATAGAATTGTGGTGATTTGCCAGATTGCAGCCAGGCCTTATGGGACAGTTCCTGACTTCCTCCTCAATCAATCCATCCAAGAGCTTGCCTCTGCTAAAGTAATGAGTCTGTTAGAAAAAGAAATCAAGCCCCTTGAAAAAAAGGCCGTCCTCTATTGTGAAAATAGCACTTCTTCTAAATTCACAGAGTTGTTTCTTCAATTTTTAAAAAATGAAAAAGGCTCCTCTCTCACGGAAAATGTTCTAAAAGAAGCGCTTCAGATAAAAGATCAACTTCTTCAACTCATCCAGAGATTTACCATGACTCATCCACAACTGAGTTGCTTAAAAATCCTCTCACTGCGGCTGACCGCCCATTGCGGCCAATTATTTAAGGATGAAAATTTTCGCCCTTTGCAGGCAGTTTTTCACGGCTCAAATTCTTCATTCTCTTCTGAAACAGCCCCAAATTTTCTAAGAAAGCAAGTCGCCTTATTTCTCAACGAAATTGCCGGGTTAGAGGGGTGGGCTCTAGGAAATGGCAAAGATCTCTCTGAATCTGCAAAAAAAATCCAAGCCTTAAAACAACGTATCGAAAAATTTCTGCGTGCTGCCACTCCAGAAAAGAAAAATACGAGAATGCAAGAGAGCATCCAAACGATTCAAAACACGATAGAATTGCTCTCTGGCCTTCTACTAGCCCCCCAAACATTAATCCCTTTGGCAATTTCAGCTCTTGGGGTAGAAATTTCACTCGAGCCCTCTCAATCATCTCAGGAAATCGAAAAACTATTAGAGTTGCAATTCTACTTTGTCTGTGATGTCATCGAAGCAGAATGCGCAGGAGCGCTTAAGGGGGGCATAGAACAGAAAGGCGCCCACGCTAAAAAGTGTAAAGATGCGGTTAAAAAATTTCTGCAATTTTTTAAAGAAAAATACAGGCCTCTGTATTTGAAAATACACCAATCGTACCAATCCATTCACAGCCAGATCTATACAAAATCTGCTATCGTGCCAACGGACCATTTCCTTCGATGCCAAGAGATGCTAACTCAACTCGGGGCTGCCGGCGGTACAGAGCCACTGGAAAAGGTCTATTACGAATTACTAAACATCTTACTTGCCGCTCCTTCTCTACCTAAGTTTGATGCTCTTAAAGCCGTGATAATCAACCAACATCTTTTACCTTTTCATAATGTTTT
>DASUCX010000212.1:0-6593 GCA_036275855.1 Rhabdochlamydiaceae bacterium | reverse complement strand
CATATTTTGCTAGCTTTTATTTGACTAACTTGGGGTTGAGCAGAACACTTCTTCAGGTGGCTTGGTCTATCAACATCCTCTATATAGTTCCTGGTATACCTGTGTATGTACTCTACGTAATGAAAGAGGTAGAAAGTCCTGCGAAAGCTTGTGCGCTTGATCGTATAACACCGGAAAACTTCTATACCTATATCGGCCTGGGGTATGAAGAGGAAAAAAACCGTCGCGAGGAGAGGGTTAAGGCTCTTAATAAGAATCTTGGTTGCTCCTTTTCCATCACACCTTTTTATCGGCCTAGCGAAATTGGATCGGACTATCCTACCTTGGACATTTGGGACAAACTGGCAGAAGCAATAGCTGTTAATTATGATTGTTTTTACAATAGTGAAAATCGACAGAAATATGACACCATTCCTGATCAGTTCAACGCATGGATAAATCAAAATAAGTTATTGCTACAAACTGTAACAAAACTCGATCTACACGATGTTGATTTCACAAAATTACGATTACGACTAGATCAATTCCCTCGATTAGAAAGCCTGAATCTAAAATCTAGCAAAAACGTAGCAAATTTCTTATCAAATATTCCTTTATTGAATCAGTTAAAGACCATTGATCTAACCTCCACCGGCCTGGCAACCTTCCCAGCGTCGCTGGTCTCCCAATGCCCCAACCTTGAAGAGTTGAATCTCTCATCTAATGAGATCACGGCACTCCCTGAAGCGGCCCAGCTGCCGACGGCTTTAAAGAAATTAGACCTCTCTAAGAACAAACTCGCAAGCTTCCCCTCGCCAGTCTCTCAATGCCGTGATCTTAAGGAGCTTGATATCTCATCCAATAAAATCACGATCTTCCCATCATTAGACCAATTCCCCAATCTTAAAAAGTTGAATATTTCATCTAATGAGATCGCGACACTCCCTGAAGCTGACCGTTTGCCCGAGACTTTAAAGGAATTGGTCGTCTCTAACAACCAGCATATCAGCGCTATACCCGATTCTCTTTTACGAATGCGGGTTGGGTGTCTGATCGAGGTCGCAGGAATCTTCAACTTTGACATCTTCCAGGCTTTTTATCGGCGCATCTTAGATATACGCGCACACACCTCTTTTCATCGCGGAGTTAATTTACAAAGTTCAATGGATAACTCGATGCAAATGATAAACGGAGGCATAAGACGCCTCATTGCTGAACGCCTCTCTACTCAAATAGCATCAATTCTAGCTCCCTCGTATGAAGAGGCCGAAGTGAGCTTTGAGCAGACTCTTCTTTTCTGGCTCACTGAATATCAGAAAAATTTCTCTAAATTCTGCGAGAATCAATCAGATCGATTACCAAAAGCAGGTGTTTGTCCTGATTTCTACAAACCCCTTTTGAACCATCCAGAACGTGGGAAATTAAGCCTCTTTTTGGAGCGGTTAAAAGCCTCTCAAGACTATATCGATGGTGGAACAAGTCGGATTCAATTAATCCGTCGCGTCTATCGCATGTTGGAGTTAGCGGCTGCTGAACTACGTTTTTGTGAAATACTATTTCCTCTTTTGCATGACGCGTGTAGTACGTGCCATGATCGTCCGGCCCTTGTTTTCAATCGGGTTGAAATCCAGATGGAACTCTTTACTGCCAAAGAAAAAGATGAAAAAGCGCTAGCCAAACTCTGCATTGGCCTAAAACGATTCGCACTGCTTGAAAAATGTGCAGAAGAGCGGATTAAGCAATTAGGGCTTAAAGATCCTGTTGAAGTCTTTCTTCTTTATGAGACTCAATTAAGAGAACAGTTAGAGCTTCCCGTCTCTACACAGAATATGATCTTTAAAAACTGTGCATTCATTTCGTCTAAAATGTCTTCGGAAGAAGCCAGACAGGCGTTGTTAAAAATGCTTCAGGAAGATGCCGAAAAAGTACTTAAAAAAACTCAGTCTCCTGACGATATCCGCACGATTTTACTAGAACAGGAAGTTTGGCACGCCCGGATGAAACAAGTCCATAAGGGCGCTTTCGATGAGCTCGAAGGCAAATTCTCGCGACAAATGGAAGAATTATCCAGCAATACAGTAATAAGTGATGGAGCAAAAGATATCGATATGAAAGCCGTGATGACTGAGCGAGAAAAGGCTTCTCAACTCTTCGTCATGGAACGGACAACCGAATGGATGGCAAGCAATCCGAAACTCTAAGCGGGTGGAGCATAAAGATTAAAATGATCTCCTGCTAAATTATAAGCGAGATTGATTGTCAAAGGGCTTTGATTGAAAGGGGTATCAAAGCTATCGATATATCGATCCTTGAGCTCGCGCCAAATGTGAACGCTCACCTGGGGATATAATTTGCTGAACGCATACATCTCAGCAACGGAAGCAAAGAAATTCGGCTGACCTGCCCGCTCAAGATACCATTGATGCCTTTGAGCACGTTCAAGAGTCTCTAATTGAGCAAGTTCAGATTCCGCCTTCGTAAGAGAGGTAGATGCAGCGGAGATATTTTCACCCACCGCTTTCAAAGCTTCCAATGTTTCTCTCTGAGCTTGATATTGCCCTTTTCGAACTTCAATATAATCGCCAACTGCACGATCCAGATACACTTTTAATTCATCGTCGGTATCGATGTTGCTTTTCATCCAAGTCACAACTTTGTCTCTAAGCTTCCAATGTTCCAAAGGTTCATCCACCCTAGCTTCGCGCAAGCTGGGGTCGTCTTTCAACAATTCGAGACCTGCTCCTAAAGCATGATAAAGGCAATTGCCATCCGAAGGCTGATGAATAGTCCCTTTAAGATCCACATAGATAGGCGCAAAGAATAAACTTTCCTTCATTGCTTTTAAGTAGCGGAAATTCGTTTCTATGTGATCAAACTGTTTGAACTCAGTCTGAAATTCATCTTGACTTTTGTATTGATCGAATTGCTCATGAAATTCTTTCAACGATCTTTCGATAGTACTCCCGAGTCCATTAGCAGCATGAAGCTGTTTAAGATCAGAAAACAGCGTTTCAAACTGTTTATTTATTTCACTTAGAGCCGCTAAGATCTGTTGAAGTTCAGGCGATATAGATGAACTTCCTTGTACTGCAGGAATTTTTCTCATAGATTGGGCCACCGAAAGTGAAGAAGCGCGCCCCAGCAGGGGGCCAAATTTCACTGCGCAAACGATCGCTGCAGCAATGACTAAAGCGACAATCCAATAGATACGACCAGCCAGCTCCATCATCCCGCCTTTGCTAGTCAAAGGCGAGCTCAGTAGAGAAACTATTTTAGAACCCAAATTTTCGATCGGAGCAGGCAGGCTATTGGGGGTACTGACTGGAGGAAGGCCTTCAATGGGCATAACAGCCCCCTTTTTTTCGAAGATTATACATAGGGGACGTCTTCAAAATCAAGGTTCGTCGATTTTTTGAGTCTGGAGCGAGCGACCATTGCTGAATAGCAAGGCGCGAGTGAAGACCAAAAATTCGTTGCAGAGCTGACGTAGCAAAACCAAACGTTATTTTTGATAAATGGTATTAACTCTTGTTTGCATCGTAAGGTCGTTATACAATGACTTGTATGAAGAGAGATGTTTTCAAAGAAATTGACTCACTACGAGACGAGATTAATTCCTACAGGCCCCTTAGCCCTGAGCTAGTGAAACAACTCAAAGAATATTATAAGATTGGTCTAACTTATTCAAGCAATGCCCTGGAAGGCAATACGTTAACTGAGTCGGAAACAAAAATTGTCTTAGAAGAAGGCATTACTATCGGAGGGAAGCCTCTTAAAGACCATTTGGAGGCTATTGGACATGCCGAGGCCTATGACTTTCTCTACACACTCGTTAATAATAAAACTGTGCGAGAAAAAGATATCCAACAGTTGCACCAGCTTTTTTACTTTCGAATCGACGAGAAAAACGCCGGAAAATATAGGTCTAGCAAAGCAATCATCACCGGATCGAAATATCCACTTCCAAAACCAATCGATTTACCATTGCTTATGCAAGAGTTCATCCCTTACATCGATAAATTCAGAAAAGAACACCACCCTGTCAAAGCTGCTGCTTTGGCGCATAAAGAATTCGTATTCATTCATCCTTTCATCGATGGAAATGGTCGAACCGCCAGACTTCTTATGAATTTGATTTTGCTCCAAGAAGGGTATAATATTACAGTTATCCCACCGATAACTCGAAGAGAATATATCGATTCATTAGAGCTAGCTCACACAAATGACGAAGAGTTTATCTACTTCATAGCCCGCATGGTCAGAGAAACCCAAAAAGACTACCTTCGATTATTTCTCAAATAGATTCAAGGAAGTGAAAAAATGCTCTAAAACATTTTTTAATTTGACGTGATGATGGAGGGCCTGGCGAACCTCTGTAATGAGAGGAACAGCTTTGTCGAGACGGAGAGGGTCGTGCTCCCGAATCCAGTAAAGCATTTCTTCGAAAAGCTGATCGAGCTCTTCTTGGGAAGCGTCGTCTGTGGGCTCAGAGAGGTCGGAAAGCTTCTCGTGAAGCTCGGTGTAGCTCTTGGATCGAAATAGCGCGTCTAAGAGGAAATTAGAGGGGTTAGAGGCGCGACGGACAGCCTGCGAGACGGAACCTTGGGCAAGCATGGCGATCTTTTTACCGTCCTTGGTATGAAATTTTTGCATGATGTAGGCAGCGAGCTCGTCGTCGGGGACTGGGAAGAAGGGGATCTTGCAACAGCGGGAGACGATCGTGGGGAGCATGAGCTCGACTTGGGAAGTGAGCAACAGGAAGTGAGTGCGTGGAGGAGGCTCTTCGAGGGTCTTCAGGAGGGTATTGCTGCTAGCGGGAAGCATCTTTTCGGCATCGTGGATGATAAAGACTTTGGCGGGGGCTTCGAAAGGAGGAAGGCCGGCTTCTTGGATAAGTTGTCGCATATTGGCAACAGGGTGCTGATCGCTTTTGGGATCGGGACGAATGAGATGGATGTCGGGATGTTCTTTTTTAATGCGTCCCATGAGGTGTTCTGCGATCTCATAGGCAAAATGACCTTTTCCGACACCGTCAGGTCCGTGCAATAGCAGGACATGGGGAAGCGACTGTTTAACGAGAAGCCTGCTTAAGATTTCTTTGGCCTTGAGATTTCCAATGAGCGTCGAGAACATGGAGGGCTTGCTCGAAGACGTTGGCGGGTTGTTCGGAAGCGTTAAGGACATAAAACCTGTGGGGTTCTTTTTTAGCAATTTCAAGATACGCCATGCGGATCTTTTGATGGAAGGCAATATCTTCTTTTTCGATCCGGTCTTTAGAGCGGTTAACGCGTTTGAGCCCTTCTAGAGGATCGATATCGAGATAAAGCGTTATGTCAGGCTCGAGATCTTTGGTTGCAAAATGGCAAAGCTTGCGGACCCACTCGGAATCGAAACCGCGGGCACCGCCTTGATAAGCAACCGTCGAGTCATTGAACCGGTCGCAGAGGACAATTTTGTTTTGCTGCAGCGCAGGAAGAATGACCTGTTCGACATGCTGAGCCCTGTCGGCAAGAAAAAGAAACAGCTCGCAGCGGGAAGAGATATCTTTTTCATCATGATGGAGAAGGAGATGACGGATGAGCTCGCCTGTCATAGTGCCGCCGGGAGCTCGGGTTAGGAGGACGGATTTTTCTCGTTTTAAGAGATGGTCGTAGATTTTTTGGATGAGGGTGCTTTTTCCAGCACCCTCACCACCCTCGAACGAAATAAACAACTATTTCGGGCCTCCGATCTCTTCGATTTTTTGGACGGCAACAACGGTATCATCTTGGAGGTTCACAAGGCGGACGCCTTGTGTCGACCGTCCCATGACTCGAACGTCTTTCATCGACATGCGGATCGTTTGTCCTTGCTGCGACATCAGAACCACGCTGTCGTTATCGGTAACGGAGATCGCACCGACGACAAGGCCATTTCGCTGGCTAGTGATGATGGACCGAACCCCCACACCGCCACGGTTCGTTTGTCTAAAATCATCCACTGAGGACCGTTTTCCGTAGCCATTATCACACACGACCAGGACATTTTGGTCGGGTGTAACAATTTCGCAAGAGACGACATAGTCGGTCTCATTTTTCAGCATGACTCCTCGAACACCGCGTGCAACGCGTCCAATAGCACGGACGAGACTTTCGTCGAAGCGGACAGCCATTCCATTGCGGGTGAAGAGCATGATCTGCTTGCCTTCATGGACAAGGCGCGCAGCGATGACTTCATCGCCTTGGTCGATGTTGATCGCATAGACGCCTTTGCGGCGCATCGAGTTAAACTCAGAAAGAATGGTCTTTTTGACCACGCCTTTTTTCGTTGCAAGCAAGATGGAAGCCGGTTCATCGAAGCTCTTGACACGGAGCACAGTAGCGATTTTTTCGCCCGGCTGGATGTCTTCGAGGAGATTGATGAGCGGTTTACCTTTTGTCCGGCGTCCGGCATCAGGAATCTGCCAGACTTTGAGCCAGTAGCAGCGGCCAAGACTGGTAAAAATCATGAGATGGTCATGGGTGGAAGCGACATAGATGTCTTTTAAGGCATCTCCTTCCCGTTTAATATCAAGGCCGACAACGCCTTGACCGCCGCGCCGTTGTTCGCGGAAGGTATCAACGGGCATCCGTTTA
>DASUCX010000211.1:0-9383 GCA_036275855.1 Rhabdochlamydiaceae bacterium | reverse complement strand
TGAAGCAGGAAGAGGATTAACCGCAGCCAAAGAAGCAGTAACCTGTGTCGCCGCTTTGGTGATTCCCGATTCTCAACTCGATGCAGTCAACACATGGTTTTTGAAACTTGAAAGCGAATACGGACAAACGATAAAAGGCAGAAAAATAGACCAGCCTTTTAGAGATAGAATTCTCAAAGAACTTCTCAATTTTGATGTCTTCGTAGAATGTACGGCAATTGATATGAGCTTACATTCAATTTCTAATATCGAAACCCATAGAGATAATAGAGCTACATTCATTGAGAATAATCCTCCGACGCAAAATCCTTTTCTTCAAAAAATGAAAACTTCTTTCGCGGAAAGGATAAGAGCAACTAAAGCTCCCCTCTACTTACAAACAAATCTCATGTGGAATTTGGTAGAGCTTGTTCTGCGCCATGCGACAATCTATTATAGCCAAAAAAAGCCTGAGGAGCTTGGAGTTTTCCACTGGATCATCGATCCAAAAGAAGCTGGTAAAATCACAGCTTATGAAAATCTGTGGAAGGAATTGGTACTCCCCTATTTGCAATGCCGCCCCTCTTTCACGTGCATAGAAGGGCACGATTATACTCACTTAGAACGTTTTGCTATTTCAGAGAAAGACATCGAACAACTCCACACTGATTCTGGGAAAAAACTTTGTAAAGAGGACAGACCCTTGGACCTCAAAAAAATCATGACGGAATACCTTGAGTTTCCAAATGACAAAGACGCTCCTTGTTTAAGGCTCGTAGATGTGATTGTCAATGCCATCTTCCGTTGTCTGAATGGAGGGACTGCCTTTAAGGACTATCAGAACATCGGCGCTTTATTTTTTAAACGAACGCATTCTAATTGCGTAAGCCTACAATCGCTAGAAGTTATTCCCCAAGAAAAATTAAGACAACGACCTTACAGAAATACACTGCTCTCAATTGAAAACGATAACAGACCCATTTGGCTGTCATAGCTTTTGGAATGTAGGTGTACGCTGAGATGTGCATCATACACCACTCAACATCAAACTTTTAGGCAACTTACACACTCTGCTCACCTTACACACATTGCTTGAAAGGAATGCAAAGTTGGCACTATACTCCTCAAGGAAGAGGGGACCAAACTTTGGGACATCCTGCCTCTTGTAATTTTCCTAACTTGTTTACTAAGAGAAAATTTTAAAGAAGCATAGAGCAAAAGTGAAAACAAAAAATTCCGATAAGTCTCTAGAATGGCAGCGGGCTTGGGGGCATGAGTATCAAAAACAAGGAATACCTTCCTCTTTCAGAAATGCCCCTGCTCGAGTTGTAACGGAATTTTATTCATGGCTTGAACGACAAAACTTTAAAGGCTCTCAAGCTGCAGATTTAGGTTGTGGCCGTGGCAGGAATAGTCTTTATCTTGCGAGTAATGGCTTTTCAGTAACTGCTCTTGATTTATTGAAGGAAAACTCTAATTACGTCGCTCATCAAGCGAATTTAATGAAATTACCTATTATCGCCCATGCACAAGATGTATCAACCCTCTGGCCCATTACCACAAATTCTCTCGATATCGCTATCGATATCTTTTGTTATAAGCACATCACAAGTAAGGATAGCCAAAAGTTATACCGAAAAGAGCTAGCAAGAACGCTGAAACCTACTGGCTACTATTTTGTGTCTTTGGCTTCAGAAAACGATGGTTTCTACGGTCCCCTTTTAACCAATTCACCTGCCCCAAATCATAAACTGGTAGTAGACCCTTACGCACAGATCGAATCATATTTATATTCGATTTCCGATCTAACCGAAGAATTTGCTGATCACTTCATCGTTATAGAGGCAAATGAGCAAGAATCGTCAAGCCCCATGCACGGAAAAGAATATACACGCAAAGTGCTCAACTTCATCATGAGAAAAGCATGAAAACCACCGAAAATCTTTTTTCCTATGGAACTTTGCAATATGAGAAGGTTCAACTAGCAACGTTTGGACGAAAACTAAACGGTCAAGAAGACAGTCTTCCTTGCTATCGACTAGAGAAGGTGCGCATCACCGACCCCCTCGTCATCGCAACGAGCGGCGAAGATATTCACAACATCATTCACTTTTCAGGAAATCCAAATGACCAAGTTCAAGGCACGGCATTTCAGGTTTCTCTTGAAGAACTTCAAGCTGCCGATACGTATGAAGTTTCTGATTACAAGCGAATCAAGGTGAAATTAACCTCAGGCCGCGAAGCATGGGTCTACGTCAGTATAAACCATAGGGCTGAACAGGAAATATAACAGATATGAAACATGCACTAGTAAATGGCGAACGCCAAGAAGCCCAGCCAGGGCTTTCTGGCAAATGCGAACTCACTGGTCTTCCTGTTATAGCAAAGTGTGGAACAGTGAGAAGCCCACATTGGGCTTTCATTGGAGAACGCAAACGTGATTCATGGTGGGAACCAGAAACCCCGTGGCACCGTGAGTGGAAAAATAAATTTCCTAAGGAGTGGCATGAAGTCATTCATCCTGCAGAAAACGGCGAAGAACACAGAGCTGATGTTAAGACTGATCAAGGTTTTGTAATTGAGTTCCAGCATTCGCATCTAGACCCTCAGGAACGGACCGCACGTGAGACCTTTTATCAGAATATGGTATGGGTTGTTGATGGCACACGTCTGAAGGGAGATTATCCCCGCTTTTTTGAAGGAAGAAAGAACTTCATGCCTGGACATCAGCAAGGGTTCTTCTTGGTCCATTTCCCTGAAGAATGTTTTCCTAACGCATGGATCGAGAGTTCCGTGATGGTCGTCTTTGATTTCCAGGGTACTTTACCAACCGATTCCCAAGATGGGATGCGCAATCCCTTATGGTGTTTGTTACCAGGGAGAACCAGAGGACGCGCTCTGGTGATTGCAATATCGCGTCAGACTTTTGTAACAACGGTCATGAAACAACCTCGATTACTCCCCGACCCACTTCATGAGTATATTATTGCTTACGATAAACGGCTCGCACAGGAAGCAGAGCTAAGAGAGCTGCAAACACAATACCAAGGGTGGCGACCTCGCAAGCCCCTTAGGGCAATCATACCACAACGACGCAAGAGGAATTGAAAGGCAGGTTTTCATGGCACAAGAAGATTGTTTCCACCTGGGTGCAAAAGCTCTGATTCACAATGAAAGTGGCCAATTACTTTTATTGCAACTAAACCCTAACAAATCTAGGAACACCAGAGAAGCACGTTGGGACATCCCAGGCGGACGTATCCAGAAAGGAGAACACTTAGAAAACACTCTTAAACGAGAAGTGCTCGAAGAAACAGGCATAGCAACTCTCCTTGATGTACGCCCTTTTATGATGGTTTTAACAAACATCCGTATTGCTGCACCAACTGGTGCTGATGTAGGGCTCATTTTTGCAACCTACCTCTGCACAATTCCTAAGAATAGCAACATTCGACTCAGTGATGAACACACCCAATTTCAATGGGCGAACCTAAACCAAACGCTTGAATTGCTCTCACATTATCCTAAAGAGCTACTAGAAAAATTGTCGACTCTACAAGAGAGGATTCAGTGCTAGAAGAGTTGCTCTCAAAGTCTGAAAGTAAGACACTTGAATTCAAAGAAAATGCCCATACCCTTTCCAAAATCGTTCAAACGGTCATTGCTTTTGCTAACACTGCTGGGGGCACGCTTGTTATTGGCATCCAAGATAAGACAAAAAACGTCATTGGAATTGAAAACATTTTACAAGATGAAGAGCGCATTGCAAACGCTATTGCTGATTCTGTAGCTCCGACTCTTCTGCCCAACATCCAGTTCATTTCTTGGAGAGAGAAAGACGTATTGATCCTTACCGTACCCCATAACCTGGGTCCTTTTTATCTTAAAGATAAAGGGGAAAATAACGGAGTGTATGTGCGCCTTGGATCGACAAATCGTATTGCAGATGCCGCCATGATCGCAGAAATCAAGCGATTGAAAGAACATATCTCATTCGATCAACTTCCCGATTTGAGAGCCTCCCCTGACGATCTGGACTTGCATTTAGCGAATCAGCTCTTATCGCCTGTCGGTAAATCTTGCACGAAATCAAATGCTAGGTCACTAGAACTCGTTGCGGACTATCACGAACACATTTATCCAACCAAAGGCGGCTTATTACTCTTCGGTAAAAGACGTGATGAATTGTTCCCCGATCCATTTATTCGACTCATCAGATTTGAAGGAACAACCAAATCAAGCGCAATTGACCACCTAGACATCAAGAGCCCTCTTCCTGTCGCTATTGATGAAGCTCTCGCTTTCATTCGACGCAATACTTCCATGAAGGCTGTCATTCAAGCTATGCGAAGAGAAGACATTCCTCAGTATCCTCATGAAGCTGTGCGTGAGGCTGTCATCAATGCCGTCTTACATTCTGATTATTCGACAATGCGCTCCTGCATCCAAGTTGCAATCTTTGATGATCGCATGGAGATCACCAATCCTGGCCCCCTCCCCCTAGGCTTAAGCTTAGAAACTGCTCTTTCGGGTGTTTCTCAACTCCGCAATCGCGTCTTGGGAAGGGTTTTTAGAGAACTCCGTCTCATCGAGCAGTGGGGATCAGGATTAGCGCGGATGCGGGATGTTTGCCTTGCATCAGGAGGAACTTCGCCTAAATTTGAGGAACTCGATCTCTTTTTTAGAGTGACTCTCTATCCAATAGCAGTCCAAACCAAACCAAAACAGCCATGGCAAGAATCTCTGGTTTCTTATCTGCGGCAGCATCAACGAATCTCGGTCCTTGAAGCGACAAAACTCTGGAGTGTTAGCGACAGAACAGCCAGCATTCGACTTAAATCCCTCTGTAAAGAGGAGCTATTGGTCGAACTCTCCAAAGGTCCTTTCGATCCTCTTAAAGTCTTTATTTTACCTAAGACCGAACCCTGAAAACCAACCCCGAAGTTTTTGGCTTCGGGGTTCTTCGGGGTTGCTCTTCGGGCACAGGCCAGACTCTTCAAATGACCATTGGATGACCACTAAAGCCCCAAACACCGCAACAGATCGCCCAAAATCACAATAGATTGAAATCTCGCGAGTCGCTAACATATCTGCTGTTAGTTAATGCGATTGATTGCCAATTGGGGGCACACCGCGGACTCATAACCCGTTGGTCCCTGGTTCAATCCCAGGCTGCCCCATATTTTTAAGCTATTGTGTGTCAACGCTCTTGCTGGGTTTACCTCCTCCAAAAAATCCAAATATAAACTATTTTATTTAAATCGTTTCTATTTCATGCAACCTCTTTTTTAATTTTAAATACAAATACATAATTTATGGCAATTAACTATTGAAAGTTATAGAATATCCACATTAAAAATCGAGAAATTCAATGGTTACAAAATCAGGCGAATTAAAAACTTATTACCAAAGAAACTGGGAAGATTTTCAGGGTTACATTTCAGGAGACACGTTGAGTGCCGGTCTCCATATTGGCAGCCTAGCGCTCCCCATCATCGCCCTTCTTCATAAGCCTGCAGGTAAAGCAATTTCTTACATTGCAACCTCTTTAAACACGATCTTAACAGGAAGAGAACTTTGGACCGCAAAAACATGGAGTCGCGCTCACGCTTGGTCAATCCTTAAAAATGGCGCAGAATTCATTGGCACTGTCGCCAGCCTAAGAATCGGCCTTGCGATTCATGCGGCTATGAATTTAGGCGAAAGCCTCTACACATTACCACTTGATCTCGATACACTTCTAACATGGGACGGTACTGGGAAAGTCATTCGGGTGGCTTCAAATGCCCTGTATCTATTGACGTTAGTGAATTTCTCAAATCCTGTCGTTTATGAATTCATTTTCATGTCGCTCATGTTACAAGTAGTATCGAGCCTCAGGAAAGCGATCGCTGCCTATGAAAAAGCCACATCGTGGAAAGAGATGAAAATCGTCGATGCAGCAGCTCATGCGGCGACGATGCTGATTTATATGGCAAAGATTCCTTTTGCCTGGAAACTCAGTAATATACACCCAAGAACATTTGTTCTCATGCGGCCTGCAAGTCAGTCCAATAAAATAAATGTAGTCGAAGGCCTCCCTCAAATCACTAAAGAATCGGCAGAATCCGTCGTGCCAGCGGCCTTAAGAGAGATTGCGGAGCAAAACGGCAAAGAAATCATGTTCTTCACGTCCTCAGCGACCCATCCTGATCTAACTCGAAACATCGGTACGCATGAGTGGGCTGCTGGCCTCCAACGATTCCCCGCAGAGCTCTTTGATTCTCAATGGATGCAGAGCCCTGATACGCAAAAGTGGTTCGAAAATTACCAAGAAAACCAGAAAAAACTAGGCTACATCCCGCCTAAGATCCATTGGATAAACTTCTCAATAG
Source organism: Rhabdochlamydiaceae bacterium (assembly GCA_036275855.1). Classification (GTDB taxonomy): domain Bacteria; phylum Chlamydiota; class Chlamydiia; order Chlamydiales; family Rhabdochlamydiaceae; genus PALSA-1444. The sequence goes on along the minus strand of DASUCX010000211.1, from coordinate 3,030 downwards.
AAGAGCGTCAAATACCTTCTCCTGATGCAGAGCAAAGCGTTGAAACCTCAGCTGAGGTTGCCTCTCGAGTGGACAACGCTATCCGAAAAAGCTTAAGAGAAAACTCTGACGGAGACTGGCCTTCTGTTTCTATCCCTAAACACCTCTATCTTCCTGTTTTTGCCCTTAACGATAATGACATGACGGCATATCTCAAAACCGAAATCAGTAAAAACCCTGAACTTCCTGCAAATATCGCCAGCGGTATTGACGAGGGCAGCCTGCGCGTTGTGACAATGGAGCCGGATGACTTGGGAGAACAACATGTGACTCATGTGGTCGATCCTAAAGCAGAAGTTTCTGCCGTAAAATAGACACCTTTTAAACGGAGAAATATAATGTTTGTACCCACTATTTCTAGATTTGTTGGTATGATGACTGCGGGAGCGGCATACTACCGCTACTGCCATTCTAAACCAGCTCTAAAACGCGTTGCTACGCGCATCTACCCTAGTGCACCAGCGCTACGCTTTCCCTATTCTAATCCCATTATCCAAAGCCTTGCTTCACGCATTTACCCTATTGGCCGTGCTTTTTTCAACACTGGGTATAGAATGATCAAATCTTGGCTGCCCAAGATGCCTGTACTTGGGAGTTTTACCTACGTCAACGTTGAAAAGATCGAAGGCCAAGAGAAGATCGAACGCATCGTCTATCCATTTTTCTTTCGTGTCACAGGGAAAGATATTCTTCCTGATCAAAAAGTTTACCTCCTTGGAACGAATCACTCTTTTAAAGAAGCTGATTATCCACCTGAAGCACTTGCTTTAATCAAAGCCTGCGATTTGCTTCTCTCTGAATACCCCGCTGAAATGGCTTTAGCTAAAAATCCTAAAGAATGGCAACTGCAGGATGCAATTAACACCCACCTAAATGTCCACAAAAAACTATTATCTACGGATGAGGAATGGTTTAGAACAATGGCCTCAGTACATGAGACTATGTACGGGTCGAGGTTGAATCTAGATTTATTGATTTCTTATTTCAAAAAATTAAGTAGTGAGATCAAAGAGGATCAAGCGTGTTGGCTAGATCGAATATCCTTGGCAGATCAAACAAAAATTCAGACAGTATTGGATCAGTGTGGATTACAACTGAGAGATCTTGACCCACTTTCTGTTAGATTTTCTCTGCAGATTATTAATCAAGTGCGTGACTGCACTTGTGATTTTAACTCGGGAGAAAAGGCTATACTGAACAATTTTCAGAACCGAAATCGCCCCATTATTGAGTTGGAGGAAAAGTTGAACAATTCGATCGTCGTTCTTGAACCCAGGATGGGGGATATTCGCCGCTATGATTTGGAAGCCACGTTGAAAGATATTCTTTTGGAGCTTGAACCCAAGGTCGAAAAAGCAGTCTCGTTGAAAGATCACCTTTTGGAACTTAAACATGACGTCGAAGAAGGTCAACAACGCGTTCGAAAACTTCAAGAAATAGCGAAAGAGGAGGCCCCCTGTAAGCTGGACAAGTTAGAATCGCTACAATCTCAGCTGGAATCGCTCAGCTCTCTGCTGGCACAGCAACTTTCTGAGCTGGAATCGGAAAGTTCTAAGCAGGCACTGCTGGATTCTATTTTAGATGGTAAAACTCGTTTTAATTTCGAGGAATTTGAAAAAGAAATGCTAACCCTTCCTGAATTCAAAGACTGGACGGTGAGTTATCGAAACAAAACCTGGCTCCCTAAGATCCCCGCAGCAATCCAGCAAAAGAAAAATATGGCGGTTATTGGTGGTGCATTCCATCTTCTTGGAGAGACAGGAATGGTCCGCTCTCTGAGAAGAGAGGGATATGACGTCAAGCCCGTAAAGGCTCTTGAAGAATAGAAACACGACGACGGGCCGAAGCCCGTGGCTTTCGCATAGGAGCTCCTATAAGGAGTCTTTGAACGATGGACGTTATGCCTACAGACAGCTCCTTTGGCAAAAACTATCAGGTAACGTATTTTCATTCCTGCTCTGCTAGGCACAGCGGGAAAAGCTCAAGAAATCATTTGCGTAGATCAGAAAACAGTATTCATGCTTATATTTTCATTGTCCTTTAAAATGACTTAACAAACAAAATTAGGGATTTACTATGACCGGAGCCGTACCACCCACCTCTAGCACCCCCAACACAATGACAGACCAGAACGTCCCTCTATCGACTAAAAATACATCGATGCCTTGGGACTCGAAGAGTTTTAATGAGCTCATCGCAGATTTCGATCGGATCCAAGAAGATTTCAATAACCAGATAAAGCAACTAGTGTCTAGTTAATCAAATTCGTTAAAGTATTTCTTAATTGCGATCCTTTCACTTCTCGTTTTTTCCACACAAAAGGCTTTGCATTTTCGTGATATACCGAAATAAATCCTCTATTGCTTGTTTCAAAGATTCCTTGCTATCAAAGCTTGCGCCTCTTAGTGCTTTTCGTGATAAAATTCCAAACCAGATTTCTACTTGATTCAACCAACTTGCAGAGGTAGGAGTGAAGTGAAAAAACACATTTGGGTGTTTCTCTAGCCATTGGTCGTTTCGTTTGTGTGTGCAGTAATTATCCAGAATAACGTGAACTTCTTGATCATGAGGTATATCTGCTGTTACTTCCTCTAAAAAATCCTGAAAATCTTTTCTCTTTTTTTCATCGGTAGTTTTGGATTTGACCACTCCTGTTGCAACATTCAAGGCTGCAAATAAATTCAATGTTCCATGCCTCTTGTAGGTACTCTTTAACCCTTGGACGATTTTACCATTCGAGGTCTCAACATATCCGCGAGAACGCTCTAACGCTTGTATACTGGGTTTTTCATCAACGCATATGACAAGAGCGTTTTGTGGTGGGTTTAGGTAAAGGCCAATTATATCAGCGGATTTTGCAGCAAATTGCTTGTCCGTGCTTACGCACCAACTACGTTTTCTCTGAAGCTGAATTCCTTCGCTTCGCAAAATGTTCCATACAGCATGTTTGGGCACTTTTAAGACTTTCGCTACGCCACCACCATCCCAACA
>DASUCX010000210.1:0-8848 GCA_036275855.1 Rhabdochlamydiaceae bacterium | reverse complement strand
TGGTCGATTTGATCGACCACGCATTGAGCGGATAAAGCATAATACGTAGAGCAATGGTCAAAAGAATGATTGCAAGGCCCCACGAATGGACAACCGAGTAAAAGATCTTCATTAGGAAGAATAGGAATTTGGCAAACGGCTCGGAGATGAAGGCAAACCAGCCATGGAAACTTTGGACAGCAACATAGTCGCCGTTATAGACGGCATCGTTTTTTTCCAAAATGTTGGTGGCCAGCGGGCCGGCAAAGACTTTGAATTGATAAGTCCCTGCATTGTTTTTGAACGGCAGGCGCAGATCATAGCCCGGGTAGTTACCCGCGGGGTAAAGATCGTATTGAGAGTCGATGAGGGTCAGCCGTGTCGGAACCTCGCTGCCGGGGATTTTATAGGCGGTAAATCCGGAGTGCATTTCAGATTGAGGATGTAAAATCACAGCGAAAAAGCCATTGGAATTAGCGATCCAATCCGGAACAATTGAAGAGATAGTCGTCGCTGTTTTGGGCAGCGAGAGCTGCTCGACAGCGCCTTTTTGGTTTCTTGTCATCCTGTATTTCAACGACTGCGTCGAACTTCCCGAGACAATCTCGACTTCTGGGACGCCTGTTGTCAGAGAGAGATCTTCAGTGTTTCCATCGACTTGGATGGTCATATCAAACGAATAAGGAGCACGAGAGTCATCTTCTGGAAGTGTATAGGTTTTTGTGACCCGGGTGCCATTCGCTGAGCCTTCCATTTGAACGACGTTTTTTTCAAGGCGCGTCATTTTAAAAACGGTACTTGCGCTCTCTGGATCGCTTGTCAAGGTGGCCATGGCATAAAACCGCGGATCGACATTGCGTCGCAGCAGGGGATAGTAGTTATCAACAGTGCCTTCTTGGAAGGCGCCTTGGTACGTTTGATAAGGACCTGCGGGGAAACGGTCTTTTTGGGGGTACTCCTTTTCTAAAATCGTGTCGACACCGATTTTTCTAACGACGCTATCTGGATTTTCTTTGTTTCGAAAGGGAAGATTGATTTCGGCGATCGCTCCATTGATGCTTGAAATGACCAGCTGTTGGTATTTATTTTCAATGACATACAACGTTTCATCAGAAGAAGCTTTGGCACCACTTTGCAAAGGAGCTGCTGTTTTGACAACAGGCGCCGGAGCTGCTGGAATCGGTTTGGAAGGGAAGAGAAAATGGTTGATTCCATAAAAGGCCGCTGTCATTAAAACCACAAAAATAATCGTCCGGCGATCCATAAATAGATTCCTTTAGTTTTTAGCTATTCTATCAGATGGAGATGAAAAGCTCTAGCACCGTTTGAAGAGCCGCTCTCCCAGGTAGATCGCACTTCCAAAGAAACAGTTGTAAAGAAAGAGGCGTCCTGTAGACAGCTTGAATCCACGATAAAATCCCAAAACACCGCGTTCTCTGAAAGTTTTAGCAAAGATTTGTCTGATGGGGTGTGGATTATTTTTTTGTGAGATTCCGATGTATTGGAAGGGATGGCTTAGCAGTGAAGCTGCAGTCCCGCTGAAGGAGAAGGCGAGAGTCGACTGAAAAAATAAGGTTAATGAGGAGGAGTGGGAAGTGGAAAACGTTGCTTTGAGTTTTTCAGCGAGGGGAATGCAGACTGGCACATACAAAAAATCTCTGATGAGCAAAACCGTGGTGCCAGCATAAAGAGATTTTATCGGGCGCTGCGAGTGAAAGATCTCGGTCAAGACGTTGAAAAATTTTTTGTCTTGGATTTGCATTCGAAGGAGCAATGTTGCCAAAGGTGATGTGATTGCCTTTTCGATCACAGTTCCGCCGGCGAGGGATATGGCGAAGGTCTCATAGGGAGCATTTGGATATTTTTTCTTTAACTGTTCATGGAAGATAGCGGCTGTGCCGAACGTTAAACACGATCCCGTCACAGAGTTCGTCAAACGGGGAGCCACGCCTAAGAACGGTTGTTTGGCAATCTGATACAAGACTGTTTTTGTGACCAATTGGCCGACGATTTTTTTTGCAAAAATCCGATCGACAGGAAGCATAAAGATGCTAGTGAAAATCGAAGCCATTGCTAGGACGAGTTCTTTCGATTTCGAGTTTTCGAGCGGAGGGAAGTTGCTTCCCTGTGGTAATTGTCCAATGGATTTGTTCAATGGATCAGCAGAAATTCCCATGAACCTCTTAAACGAGGAATCCTCCGCTCGCTGACCATAAATTTAATAGCGTTGCCATTTTATTCCGAAATGGTACCAAATTATATGTTAATAATCAATTAATTTGCAATTTGTTCCGATTTTTAGTTCTGTATTGGATATACCCAAGGGATTTCAAAGTTTGGTTTTTGACAAAGCTAGCGCCCCGGATTTGCAGCAGGCGCAGCCGACGCGGAAGCAGGCCATGTGCAAGCACATGGTCGATGGACGCGGCTGCAAAGGTGGGGATGCTAGCGCAGTCAAAAACCAAACTTTGAAATCCCTTGGGTATAAACTATGTCACCCATTTATCTCCAGGGCTAGGACTTCCTTGGCTTGCTTAAAATTTATCTCAATATCATCGATTGTGACAGCATGGCTTGATTTCTGGAGCGCTGCGCTCGCTGCATTTTCCAGAAGGTCTTTGGAGCGGTCAGGTTGACCGACCTTGGTGGGCTTGGTATTGGTCAGAGCAATGGCTTTTGCAATCACCCCTTCCTCAAAAGTCACACCAGGATAGATTTCATTGAAGGCTTCTGATTGTGTCAAATGCTTTAGCATTTTCTCGCATTCATCCGGGGTTGGTTCTGAAATAGGGACATCTTTAAAACGGCGCTTGAATGCAGCGAGCTCCTCGCCAGACATCCACTTATTTGATTCACCGGGTGTCGTAGCTCCAATCACCGTCATCCATTTCTGTGTGAGATAGGGCTTGAGCTTCTGCGCTACCGTTCCCATTTCATTGCCTTTACATGCACCTGCACCCAGGATGAGATGCAGTTCATCAATAAATAGAACTGCTGAATTATTATGCCGCAAAAACTCAATCAATTCGGATATCCTTTTTTCCAGTGTTCCTATCATCTGGATATCTTTGATCATTTCATTGAGATCAAGAGAGTAAATGATTTTGCCATGTAGTGGAGACCCTTCCGGGATTTGACGTTTCTCGTTCATCCAAGCAATCGATTCGACCAATGTTGTTTTCCCAACCCCTGGCTTTCCAATCAGGAGCGCATTACGCTTATTCAGTCCTCTCAGAGCTTTTTCTAGTTCTGCAATGCGCCTCTCGTTTCCTACAGACATTTGAGGCTTATCTCGCATTTTCTCATTTAAATTTTCTAAGAAAAAAGGCGGGTTGAGATTCGGCCTTACTTGCAGAGGAAGATCGACTTTGAATTCAGCATTGATGGCTAATGCAATGGAATTCAAAGATTTGGCTTGAGGAACATCGAAAGATAAGCATTGATACTTAGTGATTGATTCTTCGATCCTGCTTTTTTCAATCGGATACAACTGAGTAAAAATCTGCCAAAGATGAGGAATTGTCATCGGGGTGCTGTTCTGTGTCTTGATGGTTCTTTCAATCAAATCTTTGATTAACCCAAGCTTGTCCCCTTCTTCTTCCATTAGCAAATACACCATTCTGATTGCGGCTGCAAGAGTTTGCTCTTCAAACTGAGTAGTTCGATAGATGGAGGTCTGTATCCACTCCTCAATAGCTTGTTTGGATTCCTTCTCTGATAGAGAAGTTAGATGCAGTTGTTTAGCCCTCTCTAAAAGGGCTTTTAATACAGGGTGATTTTCAACCGTACGGGATGGATTTGCACAGATGATCGAAGTTGTGAGAGGAAAAGCATTTAAAGTCTTTTCCACCTCATCAAAGGTTAGCTGGTTCATTTGCGATGTCGAAGGGATATATAGCACGGTTTTTGGGTGAGCCCAAAGATAATCGATCAAATCATCCCCCAAATCTGCCTTTTCAGGAACTTCAAGGCCTACCATTTGGTCTATTTTCCATTCGAGCAACTCTTTATCTTCAGAAATTGTGCCTTCCAGCAGCCTTTTTAATTCTGAAGAGCTGCATCCCGAAACAAAGAGATGGTTTTTCTCGCTGCCCCCGAGTGCAGACTCAAGTTGTTTCCGATGACCTTGCCGGCTTGCCGGTAGGGTTTTCCTTTTGATAGGGGTTAAGTAAGTGGGCCTGAAAGTCTCTTGTGAGGGCTCGTAGGCACACTCTACCCCAGCCTCTTCTCTGATTGTCTTTGCAATAGAGATGAGAACATGCGGCGAAACGTGCAAGCTCTTACGCAGAAACGAGAAAAAAAGGGAGAAAATCTCTTGCTGCCTCAGAGATTTGGGATTACTAGAGATGAGACTAATATAGCTTGCCAGCTGGTCCCACAGAAGATCCTTATAAAGCACAAGGCCTATTTCCTCGTAACACAATTGTAAGATCTGCTCAACGAGTTCAATGGTCTTTTCATCAAAAGTTACATGTGGATGTTTCTTTTGGAAGTGATCGCTCTTGATCCAATTTGTCATGAGCTTCGAGCTAATCTTAGGTGTTATTGGGCCCAAACCAATGCGTGGTAAATGTAAGTAGCTTGTCGACAAACGATCTATTCTGAGAAGCCCTAAAAGAAAAGTCTCTTTAGGTAGATGTGCAAGTGCATCAACGACCGCCCCAGCATCCGTAAAAATGACTGTTTTAGGATTTTGTCTTAAAAAGCTTAAAACGGTTTGAACTTCCTCCGGTTTTAGAGAGGTCTTTTTGATATAGATTGCTTGATGTCCTGAAAATTGATCTGCGAATTGTTGAAATATCCAAGACGCAAAAAAATTCAATTGTAATGCGCCTTGCAGTGACACAACAGTCGCTTGACCTGATTTTACACCTTTTAAAGGCTCCAAATAGATTTTTGCTTCCTCAGGGGTATCGAAACTAGGACTAGGTTCAATCTGCTTTGCAATCGATGAAAGGGCGTTCTCATTTTGATCCACATTTTTCTGCGTAAACATTGGATAGATTGTAAGAGCTGAACAAGCAACTGCGGTAACGATCAAGGTGAGAGAAGAATACGGATGGCAGCAATAGACAACATAAAAGGCAATGGGGATTTTAGAGTAGTCGGCAAGGGAGCGCATATTAGAGGGTAAACGGGCAATCAATGGATTGCAGACGCGATCAACAATGTGGGCTGTCATAATACTGCCTACCGCAAAACAGACAAAAGACCCAGGTTTTGCAAACGCCTGTGTAAGATATTCGTGTGCGGCTTTTACTAACATAGCGATCTTTCCTATAAGTCTGGGGAAAATTATAGCTAAAGTTCGAATAAATTGTCGTAATATAATTAACCCGCAGACAGCTTCTTAGCCGTGTTGGAGATGTGTCAAGAATTCTTGGAAAGACGTTGTCATTCGCAGTCCATCTAACCAATCATCATCCAGTAGCTCTTCCAAAGCGGGGAGTGACTTGGCCTCATGAGATTTGAAGATAAATTGCATCGACTTGTCGTACTGTTTTAAAAGAGAGTAAAGGCAGGCAAGATGATAAAAGGCTTGGAGGTTTCCAAGGCGAGCTGAATGGAGTAGTTTGGCCTCAGCTTCTCTGTGGCACTGTTCTGCGAGATCTTTATCGTACGTATGCTGGGCGATATTGATAAGAGTAATGCCCCAATCGAGGATTGCAAAATCATTTTCTTCTTCCTGCTTTAGCGCTAGACGGAAGTGGTTGATGGCGCGGTAGAAATGGTCCATTTCTCCCAGAGCTTCTCCAAGATGCGCATATGCGAGTCCGATCCGGTAGTGGATTCGGGGGAAATCAGGATCGATCATGAGGAGTTGTGAGAAAATTTCTAAAGACTTTTGATAACCGTTTTGATCTTCATGGAAGTCGCCCAGGAGATCAAGCGTGATCGCATAGTGATAGAGCCATTCCGGATGGAGATAGAGAGCATTTTTCTGAGACTGTAGGGTATATTCAAAATACGACAGTGCCCGTTTAAGAAGCTCCGGGTCATCTTTCATTTCGCCCAAGCGAGAGAGGGCAAAACCGTAGTCAAAATAATGGGAGCTGACCGGTTTCAAATCGAAGGCTTTGGTATAGAATCGGACGGCTTTTTCAAAAGCATCGATATCAGCATCAGCATCGCCGACTTTGGCATAAACTTGGGCAATCCCGTACCAGTCTTCATGCCTTGTTCTGTCAATGGAAATCCCTTCTTGAAAGCTTTCGATGGCTTGATAGAAATAGTCCAAATCTTCGAAATAAAGCCCCCATGAAAATAGGATTTTTGCATACGAGTGCCACACCTGGGGATTTTCTTCTTCAGAAAGATCCATTGCTTCATTGATCTTATTTTGTGCCTCATACAAAAGATCGATCCGGTCTGTTGCTTGGCCTAATGTTGCTAAAGCTTCTGCCCACGTGCTGATCAATTCTGCGTTCTTGGCATTAAACACATATCCACGCTGACATTTTTCTAAACAAGCACGTAGTCTTTTGGGGTCTTCCGTTCTTTTCCCAGCATCTAAAAGAAAGAGGGCCCATTCATGCCAAAGCTCCAGGTTATAGGGTTTGAGATGAGAGGCAGCAGAAAAACATTCGTGGGCTTGGTTGAAATGGTCTTCATCATGCGTATGTCCGTAGAGGCGGGTCATGCTGCGAGCGAGCAGTAACCAGCTTTCAAAGGAAGAGAGTGTTAGTGCCACTGCGTTTTTAAAGCAGTGGATGGCTTTGACGATCAGCCTTATATCATTGACAAGGTTGGCCATGTCGATACAAGCCAGGCCGTAGTCATTCCAAAATTCTTGAGGAAGCTCGTCAGGAATGCCGGCTGCTTTTTGGAAGATGTCGATTGTAGTTTGAAAATCGACGGCTTCCCCGGAATGCAAGGCGATTTCCGTCCAAGTTTTTCCATAGTCCCACTGGAGTTCTGCATAAAGATCTGAGGGGGCATTTTCGCTCAGCTGGAGGGCTTTTTTGAGTTTATCTTCTGCTTCTTGAAAATAATGGTATTCTTTGGTGGTTTTCCCTAGGAGATACAGAGTATTTCCCCAGGTATGCCAAGCTTCAAAATACCGGGGATTGAGCTGAGTGGAAGTTTTGAATTTTTTCGTTGCTAAGAGAAGAGCCTTTTCTTTCACTTCGGTGGATCCGTGTTCAAAAAGAGCCAAGCCTTGGCGGTAAAAAATTTCAGCGTTGTAAGGGTCGAGCTCGGCGGCTTTTTCAAAGAGCTCGAGTCCACTCAAGTCTCCTTTGAGGAGTGCTAACTCGCCTTGCGCGAGGTAAGTGTGGGCAACATCGCCATCGACCTGCTGAAAATAGGAGTTTTTTGAAACCATTTTTTACTGCCTATTACAAAAAGAGAAACTCAATTAAATGTCGGATTATAGGAATCAACCCTATTTCGCACAATCCATCACTTGATTTTTCAGAGGGTGTTGATCAATAAAATTTTGATCGCTTTTTTTGGCTTTTTGAGCACATTTTTGATTCTTTTGTTTGGGGTTATATCAACTTGCGTATATTACCCCAAACAAAAGAATCAAAAATGTGCCAAAAATCCTCAAAAAAGCGATGAAATATTTATTGATCAACACCCTCTTAGGGAAACCGGATCGCTTCGAGGAAAATGACCTCGAACATCTCGTAAGAGAAAAGCTTTGCCTTGTCGCTTTGGAGAAAGGCTTGGATGTTTTTTAGATAGGTCTCGTAGGTGACTTTGTCCATCGTTCGAATGTAGTCATAGACCGCAGCAAAGTCTTTAAAGTCTCGTCGATCGATGAAACAATTTTTAGGGATATAATCGGTGACATTGCTAGCTCCCCAGTAGATAGGGATAGCACCGGTAGCAAAGCTGTCAAAGATTTTTTCTGTGATATAGCCTTTGATATCGTAGATGTTTTCATAGCAGACGTTGAAGCGGTAGTTTTTGAGGGTCTCTAGCTTATTCTCGACGGATCCCCGATAGTTTTTGTACCCCTTCTCTTCCCAAGCAAATCCATAGAAGTCAAACTCTTTTTTATCTTCAAAGAATTGGATTACGCGTTCCCTTTCACTGTAGAGTTCTTTTGAATGTCTGCTTTTTTTGTTCGATGATATTTGAGTGACGAGCTTTCTTTCCTCAAAGGAGGGAAGATTGTTCATCATGGGTTTGAGCTCTGGGTAATAAAATTTGAAGAATTTTTTATTGTCGACGAGGTCGTCATTCCAGGTGTAGACCCTCTTAAAGTGAGACAGATATTCCGAAGAATACTTGATGACAGTCGGAGGCTCCCACATGAATAAGAGAAGTTTTTTGGGGGTAAACTTTTTAAAAAGCTCTTTAGAGCCGCATCCGGGCTTATTCCACACAATAACGTAGCGTAAATTGAGATCGTCCTTCTCATTCTTTAGATCTGTGGCGTAGAGGTTGACATTTTTCTCTTGGAGGGTTTTCCATACACGGGAAAGGCCTCCCTGCCGGATAAAATTTTGATCATTAGGCGTTGTGGTCCAGTTGTGGGAGAGGGCGATCTCTTTTTTACTCTCTGAGGCGAAGAGTAAGGCAGGAAATAAAAAAAGGGTTAGGACAGTCTTGCGCATGGACGAAGTATCGGGAAAAAAGCCTTTAAAGACAAGAGCCCATCCGATTAAAAGAACACATTCACAAGGAATTTGAGCATCGTTTCTAAGCGTAGAAAGGCGGCTGGCCAGGGAAGACGACGGCTCCTTGTGTTGGGAGCAAACACATGACTGTGATGGTTCCATACAAGCCGCCGATTATATACTGTGGGGCGGTGAATTTTTTCATTTTGACCTGCGTCAAAGCCCCGGGGTTTGTCTATCAAAAAGAGGGCAGTATTATTAATACGGCCTCCTTTTTGATAGACGAACCGCGGGAGCTT
>DASUCX010000209.1:0-6032 GCA_036275855.1 Rhabdochlamydiaceae bacterium | reverse complement strand
GTTTTGTTAATGATGACGACTTCAATGCCAAATTGTTCGCATAGTGAAAATATTAATTCAGCGCCGAATCGAAGTAAACGATCTTTATGAGTCAGAACGAGTCGATCGACTCGGTTAAGGCAAATAGCTCGGACTAAATTTCGAAGACCTCGTTTGTTATAGTTAAGGCCTGATCCCAAATCTTCGATGACTTCACAAGTCCATCCATTTGCTGCGTAAAAGGATTCTAAAACCTGAGTTTGACGGGTGAGATCTCCTTTTTGATCGTGACTTGAAACGCTGGCGTAGGCAATGGTTTTTTTTGTAAATGGCTCTTTCCTTGGAGAAGCTCCTAAAAGCGAAGAGAGGTTATAACGACGGTGGCCATGGGTTGTTCGCTCCGCGGTAATTTTACCGGATTTTTCCCATCTTCGAAGGGTATCGCGAGAGACTCCGAGTTCTTCTGCAGCCTTTCCAATACTTATTTTCATGAGAATAAATATATGCATTTGTGCATATATTTAACTAGAAATAAATAGAATTTATTGAGCTGTTACGAGCCCTTAAGCAGTTTAAAGCAGTGAACTTCAAAAGCTATTTTTTTCGTGGAGACTTTTTTTTCGAAGATTTGACCGGAACTAGAACATATTTGAATTTTGGCTTGAATTCAACGAGTTTGCCTTTTCGCATTACCACAAGCGCAGTCCCTGTACGGACAGCATTTTCAAAAGCCGCTTGATAAGCCTTTTTCTGAGAATTGATCATGGCTTGCATGATTTCTTTGTCATCCATGAGCTGCAGCCCTCTCTATCTGTTTCCAAATACTCTTATTTTCGACTTGTAGAGGATATTCTACATTTTTACCAGCTATGGTGCTACATTCTTCCTCAGAATTGTCTAAAATTAAGGCAAAGTCAGCGAGCGGCAAATAATGTTTTAAAAGGTTTTTCATCCCTAAATAATATCTTCGTCGAATCGTTGCATCAGGAATATGATGGCCTCCGTGCATCACTCGATTATGGACACGCCGAATTGCTTGTTCAGGACTCGAAACCCATAGGAACATCAAACCCACCTGATATCCTTGTTTTTTTGCCTCTCTGAGATGCTTCAGATAATTGGTTCCAGCGGCAGTCGTTTCAAATGCAAAGCTCTTATTTGCTTGCAATAACTCTCTAAACCTTCCAATCATTAACTTACTGGCAGAAATAGCAACAGTTTCTGGATGCAAAGGCGCAAGTCCACGAGCAATTTCATCGGCATTGATGAATTCATAGAACATCGGCAAATCCGGAATCAGCCTGGAGGCAATCGTAGTCTTGCCAGCCGCATTGGGTCCTGCAATCATCAATATTCTTTTCGACATAAGAATATGAGCATACTTGCCAGATCAATTTTAAGCGATTTCAGAGACTTTGATCTGGGTGAGCGGAAGCTCAGGGAAGAGAGCCGCGCAGGCCTTGAGAACAGAGTCTCGCTTATCTTTCATGACAGATTCAAAATGATCGAGTGCTGAAAGCGCTCTTTGTAATTGAAGCGGAGCGATGGACCGATGACGGATGAGCAGCGCGGGGCCAAAAAAAGCAAAGAGGAAAAAGTTTTTGTCTTCTTCCGTCCATGGCTTCATCGTGCTGACCATCCGGGCAAAGCCGTAAAAAGAGGCTGACATGGCTGCGCCGGTATCGACACCGTCTTTATCGCTGAAGCTGAGAACATCGGGATTTAGCGCATCGATAATCCGTAAGATCAGGAAGAAATAGAGAATCTGGATAAAATCGAGCCTTTCTTTTCGGGAAAGCCCCGGCTTTTGATGGAAAAACTGAGTGTAGACAAAGCTAACGAGCCCTTCGATGATCTTAGGCGTTAGGAGTTTCTCGGGATAAAAGAAGCCGCAATCTGTGCCTCCGGCAATCTGTTTAATGCAGAGATCGCAGAAATCTTTGGCTTTGAGAACTTCGGCATAGTCGTTGATCTGATGGTAAAAGTCGGTATACACTGGCAAAGTAATGACCTGAAGGACTTCCGTAAACTCCCCTTCTTTGGAAAGCCCTTCCATGATCGACGAGCGGGCATGCTCTTTCCATGAGGTTCTGTCTTGAAGATTGATATAAAGATGCTTTCGATTGACGAGAGAGCGGAGATATCCCTTGAATTCAGGAGTGATCGAAACGCGGTCGATCATCTCTTGATGAATGGGGCATGGGAGATGGACAATGCTGGTATGTGTCGTTTCGGATGATAGATTAAAAATATGGCTCGGCGGATTCTTTTGGACAAGAGGATCGAATCCTTTTTTCTCTTCGCCGTAGCGGAAGACCTTGAGGATCTTCATGAGAGGGCCGCTGGGGGATTTTCGGAGCTCATTTCGAAGGGCGGTCTCAATCGAGGAAAGCGTTCCCCAGAGCGTTGGAAGCTCCACGGCCGTATTTTCCACGACATCCCGGATAAACGACATAATTTCGTGACGAGCGCCGCTGCGCAGAAAAAGTGCATTGCAAAGATAATGGGTCAATTTTAAACAGACCGCCTTGAAAGAGGATAATTTCTCCAGAACCGTTGTCCTCCACTGGTTATAATCTCCAGTCTCCAGGACTTTTCTTAAATACATTTCAAAATCGATAAAATAGTCGTCGGATGATTTCCCATACGAATTATGCATCAGGTTCTTCGGATTGGCCGACAGCATCAGAGCCATCACAGCAGAGCAGAGCGCTGCAGGACCCTCTTGCTCCCGATGATGCAGAGCCTCTTTGTAAAACCGGTCAATGAGGTCGGTTGCCTCTTGCAGAATTTCTTGCGCAGAGACATGCAGATCACGGTCTAGGATCACCTCCATCCGTCTCAACATGTCTTCGCGGTCTTTGGATATCAAGCTTTCATCAAAATTCCCCACCATCCGGATATGGCGCAGCAACTGGGGCGTAAAAAAAGGTGTCCCGTCTTCTTTGGAGATGTAAAACAGCTCATATTCATCATCTTGCTGAACAGCCTCGAGGTCTTTCAAGGCTTGTCTTTCATCCTCAAGCTCACCTTCCTCCCCTTCAGCTTCCCAGCTCTCCGCTGCTTTTTCTTGTTTAACCCTGGAGAAAACCTTAGAAAGGTAAAACTGCTGAAGCTGCTGAAACTCAGGAATTGCCTCTCGATGAGCGCCCTTGAACAGCTTGGTATACTTGCCGACCTTGTCGACAGCTTCTCCAGCTAGCTGCATCATCGCCTGGAGCCCCTTCTGAGTCTGAGGATTGCCGAGCTCGGTCCGTTCTTTTTGGTAGAGGTGTTGGAGATAAGAGGTGAGCGTCTTAAACGTCTCACGGATAGCATCTTGATTTTCTTCGACCTTAGCTGGATCAGTCCATTCGGCCCCCTCTTTTTTTTCGGCGTCGAGGTCAGCCAAATGGGAAAGGTTGTCGACTGCTTCTAGGACTGTAATCCGTCCACGTTTCTTCTTTGCCATTATTTAGCTCGACTTTGTACATTTTTTAGCGGCATCTCCGGGGAGAGCATCCGCGCTTTTATTATTTTTTTTCTCGTCCATAGGGACATCGCAGCTATTGACTCGCAAAAAAATAATAAAATCATCGGACGCCTCCCTCGGATCTGCTCGCTAAAAAATATACAAAATCGAGCTTAGTCTTTTTATTTTCATTATAATTGTATAATTAATTAATTTGTTTAATTAACGCAATTAACTCAAATAAAAGCTTTTAAAAGAAAATGAAAGACGGCACCCGCGATGATGGCGGCTCCGGGCAGGGTCAAAATCCAGGCAATGACGAGTTTTTTGGCTGTCTGCCACTTGACGGCTCGAGTGCCATGGGCAGATCCGACTCCGGTGATACTACCGGCGATCATATGCGTCGAACTAATCGGCATCCCTAAAAGGCTCGCAATGAGGATCACGAGAGAAGCGCTGCCCTCGGCTGCAAACCCTTGAATCGGTTTGAGATGCGTGATCTCATATCCCATCGTCCGGATGATTCGCCATCCCCCGGTTGCAGTCCCCAGTGCCATCATCACTGCGCAAGAGGCAATGACCCAGAGAGGGATATGCGACGTCGTGATCGCTCCTGCAGCCAAAAGCCCCAAGGTAATAATCCCCATGCTTTTCTGCGCATCATTGAGCCCATGCGTAAGGGCCAGACAACTGGATGTCATCAGCTGCAGATGGTTGAAGATCTTTTTTTCTCCGACCTTAAGCCTAAGCAGCAGTCGCATCAGCATAAAAGCCACAAAAAACCCAATCAATGGAGAAAGAACCATCGGAATAACGACTTTGAAAATGACATTTCTCCAAATCACAATCTCAGCCCCTCCATGAACGAAGGCGCCGCCGATCAATCCTCCCACGAGCGCATACGAAGAGCTGCTCGGGATCCCAAAGTACCAGGTGATGAAGTTCCAAAAAATGGCCCCGATAACGGCGGCCAGCACCATGACTTGCGAAGCATCGGCAACCTCAATAAGACCCGTCGTGATCGTCTGGGCAACGCCGCTGACCTGTGTCGCTCCGATAAAGTTGAAAAGCGTGGCAGAAATAATCGCCACTAAAGGTGTAACGATTTTTGTAGCAATCGGCGTGGCCACCACATTCGCCGCATCGTGAAATCCATTCGTATAATCGAACAATAACCCCAAGATAACAATGAGCAGGACGATTTCTGATCCCATGCTCTCTACATACCGATAGTAGACATTTAACAAAAGGTACTATAAATGTGGGGTAAACTGGAGTACTCTTATGAAACTGCTTGCGGCGATCATTTCTATTTCTTTAGGGCTTGGATCTATCTGGGGTGCACGCATCGAGGGGGAGAAAACAAATAGCGGCGTTCGGGTGATTCAAATGAAGCCGACTCCTGAGCCCGATGAAGTCGAGGTCCGTTTTGCTTTTCCTCTAGAGGGCGAACTTAAAAATGACAAGCCTATGATCGTTCAGCTCCGTCTAGAAGCGTTCCCTATCGGTTTTGTCAGCGATTTTCCCCGCGCACGAGAAATCCGCGACAGCGACGAGGGACAGGCCGTCCGTATTATTCTCGATGGAAAGCACTATTTCGACATCAATGAAGCGATCGATGATGTGGCAGAAAATGAAGAGATCGACTTTGACCAGATCCTCGAAGCCAAGATTCCTTACGACCTTTCTGACGGGATTCATATCTTACGCGCTTTCCCCGTCCGATCCTTTGGCGAGAGCCTGAAAAATCCCAAATGCTTTGCTTCGACCTATTTCTATTTTGGAAAAGCCGAGAAAAAACCTTCCATCGATTTAAACCGGCCTTACTTGACGTATAACGCTCCTGAAGGAAAATTCTCAGTCGATCAACCGATCCTCCTCGATTTCTACCTAACCAATACCCAGCTCTCGAATGACGGCTATAAAGTCCGCCTGACGATCGATAAATCTGACAAACGGATCTTGACGGAGTGGGTGCCCTATTTTATCTACGGGCTGAAAAAAGGATCCCATACGATTAAATTGGAACTCCTCGATCCCAGCGGCAAAGTCCTGCCTCCCCTCTTCAACGACCTGGAACAGACGATTAGTGTGAACTGATCAGCGACGATAGACCCCGTTGTTGATATCGAACACAGCGCCCGTATAATGCTTGCTTTGGTCGCTGAATAAGAATGCCAGGGTATTTGCAACGTCTTCGGGGCATATGGGATCTTTGAGTAGCTCGGCAGTACGATATTCTTCGATGCGCGAGGATGGAACATTTTGGATAAGGTTAGTGCTTACAAGAGCTGGGGCAATTGCATTCACACGAATCTGTGGTGCAAAGTTCATCGCACACGATTTTGTTAACCCTATAAGAGCAGCCTTTGACAACCCATAGACAGCATCCGAGCTGCCTTCTTCACCGGCAACCGAGGACATATTGACGATGACTCCCATCCGACCAGCAGGTATTACGATTTTTGCAAATTGCTGACTAAAATATACTGTGGGGCGGTGAATTTTTTCATTTTGACCTGCGTGAAAGCTCCCGCGGTTCGTCTATCAAAAAGGAGGCCGTATTAATAATACTGCCCTCTTTTTGATAGACAAACCCCGG